>DPBN01000157.1 GCA_003516955.1 Armatimonadota bacterium
TGCTGCGCGAGCTGGAGCACTTCGAGGCCCGCCAGGCCGCCTCCGGCCACCGCAGGCTGGGGGCGACCGCCGGGTACCACGACGACCTCGTCTGCGCCCTCGCGCTCGCCGCCTGGCGCCTGCCCCAACCCTACCGGCCCTCGATCCTGCTGGGCGAGCCCCGCCGGTTCAGCCCGAACCCAACGCCATGAAGCTCTGGAAGCACCTCTTCGCCAAACGACGCAAGCCCCGCGATCCCCAGACGCCGCAGCTCACCCGCTGGCAGGCCGACGCCCTCGCCCGGAGCTCCGTCCCTCCCGGCGCGCCCTCCTACGCCCTGCTCGACGAGATGCAGCGCGACGCCATGGTCCAAACCGCCCTCACCCTCAAGCGCCTGGGGGTGCTGGCCGCGCCCTGGCGGGTCGCAGAGCCCGACGCGTCCCCCGAAGCCGCGCGACGAACCCGCTTCGTGCGGGAGGCCTTCGCGCGGATGGAGGGCTCGCCGACCGGCGTGCTCGACGCCGCCATGGACGCCTTCGCCAAGGGATGGTCCGTCCAGGAGCTGGTGTTCGAGGAGGACGCCGGGGCCGTGTGGCTCCGAGCCGCCAGGCCCAAGGACCCCGCGCTCTTCGGCCTCGACGTCGACCGCTTCGGCCGCATCCAAGGACTGATCCTCCGCCTGCCGGGCGAGCCGGATCGTCGCGTGCCCGTCGGCAAGTTCGCGCTGTACGTCCACCGACCCACCTACGCCCGGCCCACCGGCCGCAGCGACCTCGAGGCCGCCCTGCCGCACTGGCAGGCCAAGCGCGCGCTCCTAGAGGCCTGGCGGCTCCACCTGGAGCGCTTCGCCTCGCCGACGGTCACCGGTCGCTTCGACCCTGGCCTGCCGCCGGAGGAGCAGGCGGCCCTCTTGGAGGCCCTGCAGAACCTGCATCGCAACCTGGCGCTGGTCTTCCCCAACCAGATCGAGGTGGGAACGATCGGCGGCGACAAGGAGTCCTCCTCGGGCTTCCTCGAGGCCGTGGACTTCCACAACCGGGAGATCGCCCGCGCGATCCTCGGCCAGACCCTCACCACCGACGAGGGGCGCCGCGTCGGCTCCATGGCGCTGGGCAAGGTGCACTTCCAGGTGCTCCTGCTCCAGCTGGAGGCGATCCGCCGCGACCTGGCCGACACCGTCATGACCGAGCAGATCATCCGACCGCTCGTCGAGCTGAACTTCGGCCCCGGCCCGGTGCCCCGCTTCGAGTTCGAGCCGCTGGCGCTCGGGCCGTTCGCCACCGGCACCGTGGCCTGAACCCGCTCAGCGCCCGAGCGCCTCTCGGACCAGCCGCACGCACTCCCGGAGGCCGTCCCCGCGCAGCTGGCACTCCCACAGCACCAGCACGCGGTATCCGGCGGCCTCCAGCGCGGCCTTGTTGCGGGCGTCGCGCTCGGCGTTCTGGGCGAACTTGGCCTCCCAATAGGCGCGGTTGGTCTTCGGGATCCTGCGGCGGCCGCACAGCGGGCAGCCGTGCCAGAAGCACCCGTGCACGAACACCGCCAGCCTCGCGGGGCCGTACACCACGTCCGGCCGGCCTGGCAGCCTGGCGACGTTCTTCCGGTAGCCGCGCAGGCCCTCGGCCCACAGAGCCTTGCGCAGGGCCTGCTCCGGCCGCGTGTCCTTGGAGCGGTTCGAGACCATGCTGGCGTGCGTGGCCTCCGAGACCACCCACGTCTCGCGCAGCTTCAGAATCCCGTAAGCCTTCCTCTCCTCCGCCACCGGATGAGGAAGTCTAGCCCAGGGCGTCAGTCGCCGGAGAACCGGTGGTCGAAGGCCTCGCCGGGCGTCTGCGTGTGGCACACCGTGCAGGTCTTGATCGTGCCGGCGTGGCCCTGCAGAGCGATGGCTTGGACGTTGTCGTTCGGCTGGCTGGACGGGGCGATCGCGTGCGGGCTGCCGTGGCACGCCGCGCACATCACCCCATGGTGGCCCTTCGAGTCTTTGAACAGCTTGCCGGCCTGCTCGTACTCGTGTCCGGCCACGTTGTGGCAGGATCCGCACCGCGGCTCGTCGGCCCACGGACGGCGCGCGGGGCTGGCGACCTCCGCCATGCCGCCGTGGCAGGTGGTGCAGGTCATGCCCCTCGCCGCATGCACGTCCCTCAGGCACTGCGTCTGCGGACCCGGGTGGCAAGCGTAGCACTTGTTGGATAGGCTGATCGAACCCATCCGCGCAGCGTGGGCGCCGTGCATGGCCCGGCTCAGGTTCGGCAGGTTGGGATTCCCGGCCGCCCCGAGGGCGGGATCCGCATGGCATTTGGCGCACAGAACCGGCTTCTGCGTCCTCAGCGAGGTGCCGTGCCGGCGGTCGTGCGCGGCCAGGATGTCGTCGTCCGTCTTCGCGGGATCCGACGGGCTGTGGCACAGGTTGCATTTCATCTCCCAACTCACAGGCACCACGGCCCGGGTCGTGGCGACCGTCGCGCCGTTCAGCCGCACGTCGATCTGGGACAGCTGGTAGGGATCCTCCGACTGGCCGTCGGTCATCGGCGTGGTCGGAATGCCGGCCGCCTCGTAGTAGCCGAGGCCGGTTGCGTCCATGGTGCCCCGCATCCCTTTGCCGGCCAACCCGGTGTTCAGGGCGAGGTTGACCCCGAACAGGCTCGGCGCGTACGTCCAGAAGTTCGTCTTCGAGGCCGATTCCGAGTTGCCTGGGATAGAGTAGGCCACCGATAGCCCGGCGCCCAAGATCTTAGGGTCCTTGCCCCGGGCGATCACCTGCGCCCGCAGGGTGTTGTAGGGGGGGAGGATGCAGAGCGAGCTGAAGTCCTGCCCCATGCAGTGCATCCCCAGATCGTTGAACCCGAAGACCACGTACGACGCTAGCGTGCCGCCTCCGCCACCGCCGTCGTCGTCTCCGCCACCGCCCGCGCTGGCCGAGCCTCCGCCGCCGCAACCGAGGCCGAGAAGCCCCGCGCCCAGCGAGAGACAGCCCGCCAACAGCCACCACCGTCCAAACCGCGTCTGCATGAACGAGCCTCCAGCGGGCGGCCTGACACCAACCCACTGAAACCCATGTTAACACAAAGGCTCGGAGATGCCAAGCAGGGAGGACCGGGGCGCGTCAGCCCTCTGCGGAGGCCGGCTCGAGGTCCTGTTCGCGGACCAGCAGCACGAAGTGCGCGTTGAACGCCAGCTCCTCTTTGGTCAGCGTCTTCTTCTGCTCCTCGCCGATCGACGACAGGAACTTGTCCCGCATGCGCTGCACCGCCTTCGCGTGCACGTCCGCCGTGACCTCGCCCAGGCGATCGGGATCAACCTTCACGGCCACCTCCTCGGGCGAGTACACGGCCTGGACCGTGCCGATCAGGCCGGCCATGTGCTCGAAATACCGTCCGGTCTTTCTGTCGTCGGGGGTCGCCGGACGCGAGACCACGCGCACGCGGTCCCCTTCCTTCCAAGAGGGCATGAGGGCAGTGTACCCCCCGCCAAGGAGCCGCCGTCCCGGCCGTCCCCGGTCGGCGCGGGCCGTCCGCCCGGGGGCCATAATGACGGCTACCGCCATGATCCCAGCAGTCCGCAAGCCCTCCCCCGTGCGCCCCGGCGACCGCGTGCGCATCGTCTCCCCGGCCTCCCCGCTGGACGAGGCCACCGTTCGACAGGGCATGCGCCTCCTCGAAGAGCGCGGCTACCTCGTCGACCTGGGTCCCCACGCCCTGCTGAGCTCCGGCTACCTGGCCGGTCCCGACGAGCTCCGCGCGCGCGACCTGCAGGAGGCGTTCCTCGACCCGGAGGTCAAGGCCGTGTTCTGCTCCCGCGGCGGATACGGCACCTCGCGCATCCTCCCGATGCTCGACCTGGACGCGATGGCCGCCTCGCGCACCCTGTTCCTGGGCTACTCGGACGTCACCGTCCTGCACCTCGCGCTCAACCGACGCGGCCTGCCGTCGGTCTACGCGCCGATGCCGATCACCCTCTCCAGCCCCAAGGAGCCGTGGGTCTACGAGTCGCTCTTCCGCGCCTTCGCCGGCGACACGCGGGTTCCCGACGAGGCGCCCAAGGCCGAGTGCGTGGTGCCCGGCGTCGCTGAGGGGATCGTCGTCGGCGGCACGCTGTGCCTGCTCACCGACGCCATCGCCACGCCCGAGGAGATGGACCTGGAGGGCAAGATCGTGATGATCGAGGACGTCGACGAGTACAACTACCGCGTCGATGCGATGCTCACCCACCTGCTCAACGCCGGTCGGATCCAGAAGGCCGCCGGCATCGTGGTCGGCGAGATGACCCGCAGCGACTCCAAGATCGAGCCCTCCATCGACGGCTGGAAGTGGAAGGACGTGGTGCGCGACCGCCTGGCGCCCCTCGGCATCCCGATGGTCTGGGACTACCCGTTCGGGCACAACCGCGCCATGCTCAGCGTCCCCATGGGCATCCGCGCCAGGCTGGACGCCGAGGCCGGCACCCTAGAGTATCTGGAGCCGTTGTGCGAGGACTGACCTCCCTGCTCGTTGGCTGTATAGCGATCGCTCTATGCCCCGCGCAGAGGTGGGAGAAGCTGCTCGCGCCCGGCCTGACCTACCGCATGGAGGTCCAGGCTACGGCGCCGCGGGTGATCCACGCCCTGCGCTTCAGCCTCGGTACGCCGGTCGTCCGTGCCGAAGCCGAGCTGGCCCAGCAGAAGGTCTACGCCGACGACCCCGCCCAAGGCCGCGAGACCGTGTCCCTGCTCGCCCGTCGAACGGGAGCCCTGGCCGGCGTCAACGCCGACTTCTTCCCGTTCACGGGCGACGTGCTCGGCCTGATGGTCCGCAACGGCGAGCTGATCAGCGAGCCGGAACCCCGACGCGCGGTCTTCGGCTGGGGACCCTCCGATGCCGTGTTCGGCTACGGCCGTTGGACCGGAACGGTGCGGCTGCCCGACGGCTCGGCCGCCCCGCTCGCCGGACTGAACCGCGACTGCGCCGGCGGAGAGCTGGTCCTCAACTTCCCGGCGGCCGGCCTCGTCCGCAGCCCACAGGGCTCTATAGCGATCGTTCTGGACGCCCCCGCGGAACCCCAACCGACCGGCGCGCTGTCCGCCACGGTGCGCCAAGTGCGCACCGACGCTCCCCGTCTGCCGGTCGAGCCGGGCACGGCCGTCCTCGTCGTGGCGGGCGCGGCCGCCCAACAGCTGGCTTCGGTCAAGCCGGGGGACGTCCTGACCTTCGAGTGGCGCACCGAGGGCTTCGACTGGGCCAAGGTCCGCCAGGCGGTCGGGGGCGGGCCGTGGCTGGTGCGCAACGGCCAGCCCGCGGTCAACGCGCAGGCCGAGGGCTTCGCCCCCGGCTTTTCGGCCAACCGGCACCCCCGCACCGCCGTCGGCCGAACGCCCGAGGGAGACGTGTGGCTCGTCGCCATCGACGGCCGCCAGGCCATGAGCGTCGGCGCCACCCTCGAGGAGACCGCGCGGATCCTCATCCGACTGGGCTGCGTTGACGGGATCAACCTGGATGGAGGAGGCAGCACGGTCCTCAGCCTCTTCGGGTTCGCGATGAACCGGCCCAGCGACGGCTCGGAGCGCGCCGTGTCCAACGCGGTGCTGTTCTACGGTCCGCGCCCTCAGCCCGAAGACGGCGAGCTGAGAATCCCGCTGGAGTCGATCCCGCCCGTCGGCGGGGAGCTGCGCCTGCGGCTCCTGCGCGAGGACGGCCAGCCGATCCCCAACGCCGAGGTGCTCTGGACCGCCGCCGGCGCGGCCTGGATCGACCAGGGCGGCACCCTGCGCGCCCTCCGCCCGGGCCCCGTGACCGTGCGCGCCTTCGCCCGAGGACGATGGACGGAGCGCACCTTCGAGGTCCCGGCTCCGAACGCCTCCGCCCGCTCGTCTGTACGTTCGCGGGTCGTGCGATGATCGTCGAGCTGACCGTGGAGAACCTGGCGGTGATCGAGCGCGCCACGCTGGCCCTCGGTCCTGGCTTCACCGTGCTCACCGGCGAGACCGGAGCCGGCAAGTCGCTGCTGGTGGACGCCCTGGAGCTGGCGCTGGGCGGGAGGGCCGACTCCGACCTTGTGCGATCCGGCTCGGGCCGCGCTGCCGTCTCCGCGGTGTTCGACCTCTCCTCCCGCCCGGACCTCGTCCGCCTCTGCGAGGAGCTCGGCTACCCGGCAGAGGACGGTTGCCTCTACATCCAGCGCGACGTGCTGGCCGAGGGGCGCTCCACCGCGCGCATCGGCGGGCGCCTGGCGCCCATCTCGGTTCTCCGCCGGATCGGACGCGAGCTGGTGGACCTCCACGGGCAGCACGACCACCAGAGCCTGCTGGACCCGGAGGCCCACGGCGCCCTGCTGGACGCTTTCGCCGGCGAGCCCGCCTCCCAAGCCCTCGCCGAGGTGCGCGGGGCCTGGGAGGCCGCCGAGGCCCTGCGCCGCAAGCTCGCCGCCGTCCGCCAAAGCCAGAGGGACCGAGACCGGCGAGCCGACATGCTCCGCTTCCAGATCGGTGAGATCGAGGCCGTGGCCCCCAAGCCGGGAGAGATGGAGGAGCTGACGGCCCGCTTCGAGCGCCTCCGCCACGCGGAACGCCTGCGCGAGGCCGTGGCCCGCGCCCTGGACCTGATGACCGAGGGCGAGGCCCCGGCGCGCGACCAGCTCGGCGAGGCCCTG
>DPBN01000047.1 GCA_003516955.1 Armatimonadota bacterium
CCAGCCTCTCCATGTCCGCGAGCCTCTTCAGGCCGTCGCGGAGGTCGCCGCGGGACATCGCCTGGTCGACCATCTGCTGGACGGCCTCCTGCCGGCGGCGGATGGCCTCCAGGTCCAGCAGGGGCTGCTCGATCCACCTGCGCAGCATCCTGGCGCCCATCGGCGTGACGGTCTGGTCCAGCACCGCCAGCAGCGTGTACCGGCGACCGCCGTCGCTCAGGTTCTGGGTCAGCTCCAGGCTCCGGCGGGTGGCCAAGTCCAGGCGCATGAAGCCGTCCACACTGTAGGTGGAGAGCCCCTCGACGTGCGACAGCGGCAGCTTCATGGCCTCGGCGTAGGCTAGGACCATCGCCGCCGCCACGACGGCCTGCGGCTTGCCCTCGACGCCGAATCCGTTCAAGTTCGAGACGCCGAACTGGTCCAGAAGCTTCCGCTCGGCCTGCGCCAGCGCGGGCGGGCCGGCCTCGGTGACGGACACGCCGAGGGCTTGGCGGACGCTCTCCAGCCACTCTGAGACCGCGGGCGACGCGAGGAGCTCGGCGGGGCGCAGGCGGGCGAGCTCCTGCTGCATCCGCTCCTCGGCCTGCTCGCCCTCGAGCTCGGTCACCGCGAACTCGCCGGTGCTCGTGTCCAGAAAGGCCAGGCCCACCCGCCCCTCGTGCGAGCAGACCGCGGCCAGGAAGTTGTTCCGCTCCGAGGACAGCATCGAGTCCTCCATGAGCGTTCCGGGCGTCAGGATGCGCGTGACGCCCCGGCGCACCAGCCCCTTGGCCTGCTTCGGGTCCTCCAGCTGGTCGCAGAGCGCCACCCGCATGCCCGCGGCCACCAGCCGGGCCAGGTACCGCTCGACGGCGTGGTACGGCACGCCGGCCATCGGGATCTTCGTTCCGCCGTCCTCGCGGGCCGTGAGCGCGATCTCCAGCGTGCGGGCGGCGACCTCCGCGTCCTCTCCGTAGAACTCGTAGAAGTCGCCCACCCGCATCGCCAGCAGCACGCCGGGGTGCTCGGCCTTGATGCGGAAATACTGCTGCAGCAGGGGCGTCTTGGCTCTCACGGTCGGTGGTCGGGACGCTGAGAGTATCCCCCAAACGCGCCCTCCCCCCATCGGCCGGGCTCCTTCCTGCCACAATGGTTGCCGAGGGAGACGATGAAGGGCCTGCTGTACCGATGGGTTCTGCTGACGGCGAGCGTGGCCGGCGCCGCGCTGGTCGCCAACGCGCTGAGCCTGGCGTTCGTGCTCCACGTCGGCTCGGCCAGGGAGGTGGCGGAGCTGTTCCTGGGCTCCGCGGTGCTCGCCCTAGCGAACGCCACCCTGGGACGCATCCTCAAGCTCCTCACGCTGCCGCTTCGCTGCATGACGTTCGGCCTGTTCAGCCTGGTGATCAACGGGCTGATCCTGCTTCTCGTGGCGAAGCTCGACTACGGGTTCACCATCCGGTCGCAGAACCCGCTCGCGGAGTGGATCGCCGCGATCGTGGGCAGCGTGCTGATCACCCTGATCCACGGGCTGCTGCGGGCGCTCGTTCCCGACCCATGATCAGCCGCTACCGCCTCCGCAAGCTGCTGGCGCCGACGGCCGGGTTCCGGCGGTCGGTGCTCGTCACGCTGCTGGGGCTTGCGTCGTTCCTGGTCGGCACCGCGCTCAGCTTCCGGGCTGTGCTGCTTCCGGTGCTGGATATCCTCTCCCGCGAGTCGACCAACCTGGTCGGCCGGTTCGTCCCGCCGGAGAGCCGCGAGATGGCCACGCACCTGCTCGGCGGGGCGTTCCTGCTGCTGGGCTTCTACCTGATGTTCCTGGGCGCGCGGCTGGCCCTGAGGCACCTGATCGCCACGCTCAACCCCAAGATGCGCTCGCCGATGGCCGAAGTGTACTGGCGCAGGCAGCAGCGGGATCAGGGGCCGAACATCGTGGCCCTGGGCGGAGGCACAGGCCTGAGCACCCTCCTGCGCGGCCTCAAGCAGCACTCCAGCAACATCACGGCGATCGTCACCGTCACCGACGACGGCGGCAGCAGCGGCCGCCTGAGCCAGGACTACGGCATCCTCCCGCCGGGCGACATCCGCAACTGCCTGGTGGCGCTGGCCGAGGCCGAGCAGGCGATGACCGACCTGTTCCAGTACCGCTTCACCGAGCAGGGATCGTTCAGCGGCCACTCCCTGGGCAACGTGCTCCTGTTCGCGCTGACCCGCCAGGCGCAGGGCGACTTCGAGAAGGCCCTGGAGATCGCCAGCGAGGTGCTCAACATCAGCGGGCGCGTGATGCCGTCGACCCTCGACCGCGTCCGCCTGCGGGCCGTCATGGAGGACGGCACCGAGATCGTCGGCGAGACCGCGATCGTGGACTCGCGCAAGCGCATCCGGAGGATCTTCCTGGACCCCGAGAACGTGGAGCCGTTCGCCGACGCGCTCCAGGCGATCGCCGAGGCCGACCTCATCTGCATCGGCCCGGGGAGCGTGTACACGAGCGTGATCCCGAACCTTCTGGTGCCCGGGATCGCCCGCGCCATCCGCCAGTCCAAGGCGATCAAGGCCTACATCTGCAACGTCATGACCCAGCCGGGCGAGAGCGACTCGTTCACCGCCAGCGAGCACGTGATGGCGATCCAGGCCAACGTCGAGGGGAGGCTCTTCGACTACGTGGTGACCAACGTGGCCCGGCCGAGCGACGCCCTGCTGCGCAAGTACGAGTCCTCCAAGCAGCACTTCGTGGAGCCGGACATCGACCGCATCCGGGGGCTCGGCTTCCGGGTGATCACCGGCGACTTCATGAACGAGACGGACGTGGTGCGCCACGACCCGTTCCGCGTGGCGGCCAAACTGATGAGGCTGGTGGAGGGATGAGCGGGGGACGCCTGGTGATCGTCAGCGGACCCTCCGGGGTCGGAAAGGACACCGTGATCCGGCGCTGGCTGGAGACCGACCCCCGGACGGAGCGGGTCGTCACGTGCACCACGCGGCCTCCGCGCCCCTCCGAGGTGCCCGGCGTGTCCTACCGGTTCCTGTCGCGGGACGAGTTTCTGGCCATGGCGGAGCGGGGCGAGCTTCTCGAGCACAAGATCGTCCATGGAAACCTGTACGGAACGCCCCTCGACGGCGTGGAGGAGATCCTGCGCAGGGGCAAGATCGCGGTGCTGAGCATCGACGTGCAGGGGGCGGCGGAGGTTCGTGCCAAGCGCCCGGACGCTCTGGCCGTGTTCCTCCTGCCCCCCACCCGAGAAGAGCTGGAGCGCAGGCTCCGTAGCCGGGGAGAGGACAGCGAGGAACAGATCCGCCTGCGGCTCCGCAACGCCGAGGACGAACTGGCGGCCGCAGCCTCCTATCCCGTGCGGATCGTGAACGACGACGTGGACCGCTGCGCCGACGAACTGAGGCGGCTGGTGCCGGAGTGAGCATGGAGTTCAAGAAGAAGGCCAAGAAACCCAAGGAGCACGAGAAGCTGATGGCGGAGATCGTGCGGCTCGTGCGCGAAGGAGACCGCCAGCAGGCTTCGGCGAAGCTGGACGAGCTGCTGGAGAACCACCCGGACCGGCTGGACGCGCACGTGTTCGCGCTGGAGGCCTGCCGCCAGCTGGACCGGCACGAGGACGCCCTGTTCGAGATGGCCGTGGTGCTGGCCTTGGAGCCCGAGTACTTCGCCGTGCACCACTTCCTCGCCCAGGAGGCGCTGGCGAGGGGCAACCGGGCGCTCGCCAAGGTCCTGCTGGACGCCGCGTGGGAGATCCGCAAGGACGACGTCCCCAAGAAGCTGCGCGCGGCCGCCTTGGAGAGCCACTACCGCCTTCTGTCGCCGGAAGATCCCCCGCCCGCCGACGCGGACGACGACGCCTGAACGCCCCCGTGCACCGGGTCGGCTCGGGGCACGAGCGGCGCCGGCTGCTTCCCGCGGCCGGTCGGGGCCCCTATGCCCCAACGGAGCGGCACTTTGGTGAGAGGCGGGTGCCACTGGCGCTTCCCGATGCTCCTTTGGGATGGAAGCGCGGCACTCCGGGCGGGTTCCGGTCCACGCCGCGCCCGAGGGCGCCTCCGTGACCGCCGGGGGAGAGGCAACCGCAGGCTCGCGGCCGGCCAGATCCCCGCCGGGCGGGGCTCATTTGTCGCTAATGTCCAACACCTTTGTGACCAGCGCTGGCAGCCGTTACGGCCAGCTTCTCATTTGTGAAGGAGGCGTGGCACCTTGGTGCGGTTCCGGCTCCGCCGAGCGAGAGGCGACACCCGTTCGACCGCGGTGAGGCTCCAGAATCTGGGCCGGGCTGCAACCGCAGTTTCGGGTTCGTCGCGAAACTGCAGCTGCAGCCTCGCGGCCGGCCGGTGCCTCGGTGGGGGGTCTCCCTTTGTCGCAGAGACGCGACATTTGTGGGTCAATCGGTGCCAGCGGCAACGGCACCCTTGTCCTTTGTGCGCGGGTGCGCCGGTCCGCCGACGGGGCGGGTCGAGGGAGCGCCGCACGCCACACCGCCAACCGGCCAGCGACTCTCGTCCCACGCCCATAGCCGCCCGGAGGCCGCCGCGCCCGCACCGAATCTCGGCCGGGAACGGGGCAGAATGGGACGGCTTTCCCAGAAGACACCCTTGGGCCGAACAGCGCGCGGACGCGAGCCAGGCGCCCACCCACCGCCCGGGAGCCATTCGGTTTCGGCTCTCCGGTGCCGACTATCGAGGGCGCAACGATGGCGACCAAGAAGCAACTGAGCAAGCTGGTGCGCGTGCCCCTCCGCGAGGCGTGGCGGCACGAGGCCAACGGCTTCACACCTTGGCTGGCCGAGTCCGAGAACCTCCAGCTCCTCGCCGAGGCCATCGGCCTGAGCGAGCTGGAGGCGGTTGCCACCGAGCACCTGGTGGGCGACTTCAAGCTGGACATTCTCTTCACCGACGGCGGGGACCGCGCGATCATCGAGAACCAGCTGGACAAGACCGACCACGGCCACTTGGGCCAGCCCCTCGCCTACGCTTCCGGAGTGGGCGCAAAGAGGGTCGTTTGGATCGCCGAATCGTTCCGGCAGGAGCACGTCGCCGCCCTGCAGTTCCTCAACGAGAACACCACCGAGGACCTCGGCTTCTTCGGCGTGGAGGTCCAGCAGTGGAGGATCGGCGACTCGCCGCTAGCGCCGAGGATCGGGGTGGTGGCCAAGCCGGACCAGTGGACGAAGGCCGGGAGGGAGCAGGCGCGC
>DPBN01000289.1 GCA_003516955.1 Armatimonadota bacterium
GGGCTCCACGTCTCCCACGGGGAACGTCCAGGCGGCGTCCGCGTTCCAACCGTCCAGCGTCACACCGAGGTCGAGGCCCACGATGTCGCCGGGCTGGAGCACCCTGTCCGGCGACGGAAGTCCGTGGACCACCTCCTCGTTCACGGACGCGCAGACGCTCGCAGGGAAGCCTCGGTAGCCCTTGAAGGCCGGCACGCCGCCCTCGGCCCGAACGATCTCCTCGGCGAGGGCGTCCAGGTCGGCGGTCGTCGTGCGCCCCGGCACGATCGCGTCTCCCATCGCGCGGAGAGCCTTGGCCAGCAGACGGCCGGCGGCCCGCATCTTCTCGATCTGTTCGGGGGTCTTGAGGGTGATCACAAGCCTAGAGCGGCCTTGATTTTGGCGTACGTGCTCTCGACCTCCCGGGCCTCGATGCGCCGCACCAAGCCCTGGCGCTCGTAGTAGTCCACCACCGGCTTGGTCGTCTCGTGGTAAACCCGCAGCCGCTCGCGGATCGTCTCCTCCTGGTCGTCCTTGCGGACGATCAGCTCGCCGCCGCACGCGTCGCACACGCCCTCGACCTTCGGCGGGTGGTTCTCGCGGTGGTAGATCGCGCCGCACTGGCGGCACGTCAGCCGACCCGACAGCCGCCGCACGACCTCCTCGTCCTCGACCTCCAGCGCGATGACCGCGTCCAGCCGGACGCCGTTCTGTCGGAACCACTCGTCGAGAGCCTCGGCCTGGGCGACGGTGCGCGGGAAGCCGTCCAGCAGAAAGCCCTTCTCCCGCACCTCGGGCGAATCGAGGCGGGTGGCCATCATCCGGATCGTTACGTCGTCCGGAACGAGCTCGCCCCGCTCCATGTAGCTCTTGGCGAGCCTGCCCAGCTCCGTCTCGGCCTTCAGCTCGGCGCGGAAGATGTCGCCGGAAGAGATGTGCAGGGCGCCGTGGCGCTGCTGCAACAGAGCGGCCTGGGTTCCCTTGCCCACGCCGGGAGGTCCAACAAGCACGATGCGCATGGATGACAGCTTACCGCGTGGGGCTTTAGACCCGCTTGGAACGGTCGAGAGCCATCCAGAGGTCGGCCAAGTGGTGGACGTGGCTCATGTGCGCCGGGCCGTCCGCGCCGCCGTAGCCCCAGATGTGGAGAAACCCCGAGTCGAAGCGGGCCTTCAGAGGGTGTTCCCGATCCAGCGTGGCCGAGCAGCTGCCCGGCTCCACGGGCCTCAGCTCACCGCCGACAGCCCTGGCGATCGCCGCCGCGCACTCCCAGCTGCTGGCGTAGTCGGTGGGAACCTCGCTGACCGTGATCAGGAACGTCTTCTCGCGACGCATCGCGGCCTGGGCTAGGGGCAGCCACACGTCGACGTCCTCCGCCGCCGGCACGCGCCCGGGCTTGCTCGGGTCGAGGTCGCCGTAGAGGGAGTCGGCCAGCACCACCCTGCGCAGCAGCGGGAACACGCGGGGATCCTTCGCCATGAGCCGCACCGCGCCGTACCCCGCGCTGAAGCTGCTCACGTCCAGTGCGACGATCCGCGCGTCGGAGGGGGCACCGCGCCTGCGGAGCTCCTGCAGAACCGGCTCGAACCAGCGGTCGGCGGTCCTTCCGTCGGCGAACAGAGCCTCGTAGGCCCGCGACCCCACGCCCGCCGACACCTGCAGCAGCGGCCCGCGAATCCCCCTGGCGGCGTGCTCCTGCGCCGCGTGCCAGCCGACCGAGTGGAAGTTGATGGTCAGCTCCACGTCGCGCCCGGGATTCCAAGCCGAGGGGAGGTACAGCCGCAGGGTCCGCTCGCCGTCCCGGATCTCCACTGCCTCGCCCGGCCACCCTCCGGGCGCCTCCGCGACCGCACGCCTCGACAGGATCGGAGGAACCGGCAGCGTCCGGTCCCAGTCGGAGATCGCCATGGCCCATCCCAGCATGGAGCGAGGTTACCTGCGCCCGTCGCTGCGGTAGTCTGCGCGCCATGCTGGCGGTCTGCTTGGCGATTGCGATGGCGATGCGGCCCGAGGCCGTCTGGCTTCCCGTGGCCGATCCGGGGCTGTTCCCCTCCGCCCCGCCCGCCGCGTTCCGTCTCCATCGGCCGGAGGCGCCGTTCGTCGTGCTGACCCTGGACCAGCCGTGGGAGGGCCCGGAGTCGGGGTACGCGACGGTCCTCGAGGCGCCGGACGGCTACCGGATGTACTACCGGGCGGGCGGCGAGAAGACGCGCGAGTTCACCTGCGTCGCGCTGAGCGCCGACGGCGTCTCCTGGCGCCGCTGGAGCGGCCCCGCCCCCGGCCTGAAGGGCGCGCCGGCCGGCTCGAACGCCGTATGGACGGCGGACAGGCCCAGCTACGGCGAGTCCCACAATTTCTTCCCATTCCTCGACGCCAACCCGCGGTGCCATCCCGACGAGAGGTTCAAGGCCGTGGGGTTCTGGATCGACCGAACGGCCGGCGAGGAGAGGACCCTCTGCACGCTGGTATCGCCGGACGGGTACCGGTGGAGGCGCGCCTCGAGCCGAGGGGCGATCCGTGGCGGCAGGTTCGATTCGCTGAACACCGCGTTCTTCGATCCCGCCCTCGGCCGCTACGTGTGCTACTTCCGGGACTCGAGGGACGGCGTGCGCTGGGTGAAACGGGCCACCTCGGCGGACTTCGCCGCCTGGTCCGCCGGCGAGTGGGTGGAGTTCCCGTCGCTGCGCGGCCAACACCTCTACACCAACGGCATCCAGCCCTATCCGGGCGTGCCGGGGCTGTACGTGGCGATGCCCATGCGCTTCGTGCCGACGCGGCGCCTGTTGGGCGACCCTCCCCGCGAGGTGGACGGCGTCTCCGACGGGCTGCTTCTCTTCAGTCGGGGTGGGATGCGCTTCGAGACGCACTTCGGCCAAGCGTGGATCTCCGCCGGGAACGACCCGCTGAACTGGGGCAACGCGCACGGCAACAACACCCCCGTTGTGGGAATCCTCCGGCGCCCGGACCGGTGGATGGTGTACTGGATGGACCACTACGGCGCGACGCCGAGGGTCATGGGTGGCTTCGTCCGCCCGCACGGGTTCGTGTCGCTCGTGGCGGGCCCCCAGGCCGCGTTC
>DPBN01000290.1 GCA_003516955.1 Armatimonadota bacterium
GCCGAGTGCGTGCGGATCTTGCTGGAGGCCGGCGCCGACGTCCACGCGCGCGGCGACCAGCACGACTCGACGCCGCTGCACTGGGCCTGCCACGGCAGCCAGAACTGCCCGCACCCGGTTGGCTCCCACGTGGAGTGTGTGCGCCTGCTGCTGGCCGCCGGAGCGGTCCCCGAGAGGCTCGAGGGCACCGACGAGGTGCGCAGGGTCCTGGAGTCCGCGATGGGATGAAACGGTAGGCCGATCGGCACAGGCCTGGAACCGACGCCCGGTGCAGGCCGCTCCTCAGAGCAGAGGGTCCCAGCGATGTCGGCCATAATCCAACCTGTGGAGATCGTCGTTCCCGACGAATTCAGATACCTGTACGTGCAGAACGACGAGCGGCCGGTCGTCAAGGTGCCGGCTCCGTGCCTGCGCACCGTCTGCCAGCCGGTGCAGAAGGTCACCAAGAAGACCCAGGAGCTGATCGACCGCCTGATCTCGGTGATGCGCAAGGCGAACGGCATCGGCCTGGCCGCGCCGCAGCTGGGCGTGACCCAGCGCGTGATCGTGATCGCGCCGGAGGGGATGCGGCCGTTGGCGTTCGTGAACCCGGTGATCCTGTCGATGGAGGGCGAGCAGATCGGCCAGGAGGGCTGCCTCAGCATCCCCGGGCTGTACGGCGACGTGAAGCGCGCCGCGGCGATCGAGCTCCGGGCCTTGGACCGCAAGGGCCGCGCGGTGCAGTACCGCATGGAAGGGCTGCCCGCCAGGGTGGTCCAGCACGAGGTCGACCACCTCGACGGGGTGCTGTTCACCGACAAGGTCAACCCGGCCACGCTCCGGTGGATGCATCCGGACGGGGAGCCGGACACCCCCTGATGCGGCTGGGTTTCTTCGGGTCCGGCGCGTTCGCGGTGCCGATCCTTCGGGCACTTGCACCGTGGATCGAGCTCGTCGTCAGTCAGCCCGACCGTCCAACCGGGCGGAAGATGGTTCCGACTCCGACGCCCGTGGCGCAGGCCGCGGCCGAGCTGGAGTTGCCCCTTGCCAAGCCGGAGAGGTGCCGCGACCAGGCGTTCGTCGCCCAGGTACGGTCGCTCGGAGCGGACGCCCTGGTGGTCGCGTCGTACGGCCAGATCCTTTCGGAGGAGCTGCTCGGCTCGGCGGCCTACGGGGGCATCAACTTCCACGGCTCCGTGCTGCCCTACTGGCGCGGGGCTGCGCCGATCCAGTGGTCGATCCGCGAGCGTTGCCACGCAGGGGTCACGGTGATGCAGATGGACCGGGGGATGGACACCGGGGACATCATCGCGGTCCGCGAGCACCCTTTCCGCTCGGAGTGGGAGCTTCCGACCTACGGGGAGCTGGAGGCCACGTTGGCGGAGTGGTCCGCGCAGATGGCGCTGGAATGGATGCCCCGCATCGCCGTCGGCGAGTACCCCCGCACGCCGCAAGACTCCAGCGTGGCCACGTACGCTCCGAAGCTGCGGCCCGAAGACCTGGTGGTCGGCTTCGACCACCCCGCCGACAGGGTCTACGCCTGGGTGCAGGCGGCCCGTCCTCGTCCCGGAGTCTGGCTGCGGACCTCCTTGGGGCGCTGGAAGCTCTGGCGGGTCGCTCCCGGACCGGAAGGCGTCCCCGTCGGCACCGTGGCGGAGACCGGCCCTCGGCTGGTGGTGGGGTTCGCCGGGCGCTCCCTCGTGGTGGAAGAGGCGCAGCTGGAAGGTAAAAACAAAGTCACGGGCGCCGAGCTGGCCTGCGGTCTGCGGCTCAAGCCCGGAGCGGATCTGTTGCCATGATCATTCCTGCCGTCCATCGCAAGCTCGCGTTCCGCCTGATCGGCGGTCTGTTCGCGATCGCAGTGCTGTTCTTCGGTTACCACTGGATCAAGGGGTTCGGCCAAGACCCCGGCGACGTGGGCAGGGCGAGCACCGAGGGGTGGATCGTCGCGCTTCGGCTGCACGATTCCGGGGCGCAGGTAGTGGCGATCCGTCCCGACGGCTCGATTCTGGAGTCCCCGGGCTACCAGCCGGGCAAGAACGACCGTGATCCGGTCTGGAGGCCCGGCGGCAACCAGGTGTTCTTCGTCAGCGACCGCGAGTCCGACGCCTACAACCTGTTCCGTTGGAATATCGGGCTGAATTTGGTCGAGCGCCGGTCGTTGGGCTCGCGCAGCCAGCTGCAGCCGGTGTTCTCGCCCGAGGAGCTCGGCGCGGGGACGAACACCGCGCTCGTGCTGGCTGGCGGCTTCGTCCTGGAGTTCAACCCCCGGGAGGCCTCGACCCAGCAGGTGCTGCCGCCCGTGGGTCGGGAGATCGCCCAAGCCGAAGCCGAGGGCGGCCAGGGCGCGGCCAGCCAGTTCGACGCGGCGTACAAGCGCATCGGCAACAGCTTCAAGCAGGCCCGATGGGGCAAGGACCGCAAGTGCATCGTGGCGGTGATGCGGCGCGACGAGGGCGAGGCGCTCGTGGTGCAGGACATGACCCGCGCGGTGCCTCCCTACCCGCTGGTCGCGGGCGACAAGGTCGAGTTCGACGTAGACCGCAAGACCGGCGAGGTGGTGTTCGTGGTGTCGGGCTTCCGCGTGGTGGACCCGGAGCAGGCGCCGAAGGAGTGGATCAAGGACGGGCGCATCGTCGTGCCCTTCGACCATATGATCGGCCGGTTCGACCCGACGGAGCTTCCCCCGAAGATTCGACCGGTCTGGATCGGCAAGGGCGACGACCGCAGCTTCCAGCAACCCCGCCTTTCTCCGGACGGCGCGACGCTGATGGTGCAGGAGGGCCCGTACAAGGGCAACGGCAGCACCGAGACCAAGCGGCTGGTGCTGATGCCCGCCACGGAGGCCGGCGCGCGCTTGGCGTCCGTTCTGGTGGACAAGCCGGTGTTCGACGCCGAGTGGCACCCGAACGGCAACCTCGTCGTGCTCTGCATGAGGAACGACGCGGGCAAGCGGGCGATCTTCACCATCGCCAAGGACGGCTCCGGCCTGAAGGACCTGACCGGGGACAAGGGCGACTTCGCGGACCCGAGCTTCAGCCCCCAGTCCAAGTGACCAAGGCCCACCGGCCGGCGCCGTGCGGGTAACGTGGAGCGGATGGTATCGCTCGCTCTCGCGCTCGCGCTCCTCCAAGGGGACGTCGCGGACGCCCGCCTGATGCGGAGTCCGGACATCCACGGAGATCGAATCGTCTTCACCTACGCCTCCGACCTGTGGCTCGCGGATCGTCGAGGCGGGGTCGCTCGCCGCCTCACCTCCCATCCGGGGATGGAGATGTACGCCAAGTTCTCCCCGGACGGCACGAAGATCGCCTTCACCGGATCGTACGAGGGCAACGCCGACGTCTACGTGATGCCTGCGGAGGGCGGCGAGCCCCAGCGCGTGACCTTCGGCCCGGAGGGCGACAAGGTCCTCGGTTGGACGCCGGATGGGAAGATCGCCTACGCCAGCACCGCCGGATCGCCGGGGTACGTGCAGCCGCGCTTGTGGCTGGTCAGCCCGGAGGGCGGGATGCCGATCCCGACCAAGATTTACGAGATCTCCGACGGATCCTTTTCGCCCGACGGCAAGAAGATCGCCTACAACCGCGTGAGTTCGCACCAGTTCAACTGGCGGCGGTACCGCGGCGGCACGCAGGGGCGGATCAGCATCTGGGACACCACGAACGACTCGTACACCGAGCTCCCCTCGGGCCGAGAGAACAGCTGGATTCCGATGTGGGTGGGCGACTCCATCTACTACATCAGCGACCGGAACCAGAACGCCGTCAACCTGTACCGATACGACACCAAGACGCGGAAGACGGAGCAGATCACGCGCTACGCGGACTTCGACGTCCGCCTGCCCAGCACCGACGGCAAGAGCATCGTGTTCGAACTCGGCGGAAAGCTGATGGTGCTGGACCTGGCCACCCGCAAGGTGGAGACGGTGGCGCCGATGGTTCTGGGGGACAAGATCCTCACCCGGCCAGCCCTGAGGCGGCTGAGCGACCAGATCGGCGAGGTCTCGGTGTCGCCGTCCGGCGCCCGCGTGGTGGTCGAGGCCCGCGGCGAGCTGTTCAGCGTTCCGGCCAAGAACGGCATCACGCGCAACCTGACCGACAGCACCGGCAGCCGCGAGGGCAAGGCAGTGTGGGCGCCGGACGGCTCCAAGGTCTACTACCTGGGCGACGCCTCGGGCGAGTACCGCATCTACGAGGTTCCGCAGATGGGCGGCGAGCCGAAGATGCTGGCGACGGACCCCTCGCACCGGATCGAGCGGTTCACCCTCTCGCCGAACGGCAAGCTGCTCGCCTACTCGACCGTCACCAACGACCTCTACCTGTTCGACCTGGAGAAGAAGACCACCGAGAAGGTGTTCAACGGGCGGTACTCAGCGGACAACTACGACTGGTCGCCGGACTCCAAGTGGATCGCCTACATCAAGCCGGGCGACAACCTGCTGGGCGCGGTGTACCTGTACAACGTCGAGAAGAAGCAGAGCACGCAGGTGACCGAGGGCTACTACAACGACCAAGGGGTCGCCTTCGACGCCAACGGGCAGTACCTTTACCTGCTTTCGGCTCGGAACTTCGAGCTGGGCCCGGGCGACTTCGAGCTGTCGATGAACCTGGTCAACTCCCTGAAGCTCTACGCGATGCTCCTGCGCAAGGACCAGGGCAACCCCTTGGAGCCGAAGTCGGACGAGGAACCGGTTCAGGAGGCGCAGAAGCCCGCCGCCGGCGGCCCGCAGCAAGGCCAGGGACAGCAGGAGAAGAAGGACGAAGGGATCCGCATCGACCTTGAGGGGCTTGGCAACCGCCTGGTGCCGCTGCCCGTGAACGCGGCGGACTGCCGGGGGATCGTCGGCCTGCAGGGCGGCGTGCTGATGGTCAAGCCGATGGGCCTGCAGGCGTTCAGTATGGACCAGCGAAGAGGCTTCGACGTGCTGCAGGCGCCCGTCCGATCGCTCGACGTGAACCCGAAGCGCACGAAGATCGCGTTCCTCGCGGGCCGGACCGTGGGCGTCTCCGACATCCGAGAGGGCATCAACCCTCAGGCCGCGGCCGTGAACACCGGCGACGTGGAGGCCGTGGTGGACCCGCGTGCCGAGTGGCGGCAGATGTACTGGGAGGCCTGGCGCTACCAGCGCGACCACTTCTACGACCCCAACATGCTGGGCCTCGATTGGAAGGCCATCGGCAACAAGTACGCCGAGCTGCTGCCCTTCGTCGCGCACCGCGAGGACCTGAACTACGTGCTGGGCCTGATGATCGGCGAGCTGGGCACGTCGCACGCCTATGTGGGCGGCGGAGACCGTGGAGTGGTGCTCCCAAGCCTTCCGACCGGGGTGCTCGGTGCGGACTTCGCCGTGGAGAACGGCAAGGTGAAGTTCGCTCGGGTGTTCCGCGGCGTGCAGTACGACGACACCGCCGAGGCCCCGCTGGGCGCTCCGGGTGTGGAGGTCGCCGAGGGCGAGTACCTGCTGGCCATCGACGGCAAGCAGGTGGACGAGAAGAACCCGCCCAGCAAGTGGCTGGCCGGCAAGGTGGGCAAGCCCGTCACGCTGACGGTCAACAAGGAGCCGAAGCCGGAGGGAGCGCGCAAGGTGGTTGTCAAGCCGATCGCGGACGACGGCCGGCTGCGCTACGCCCAGTGGGTCGAGGACAACCGCCGCAAGGTGGCGGAAATGTCGGGCGGCCGGATCGGCTACATCCATATCCCCAACACCTCGGCGGAGGGCGTCTACGGCCTGCTGAAGGGCTTCTTCGCCCAGTTCGACAAGGACGCGCTGATCCTCGACGAGAGGTTCAACGGCGGCGGCTGGATTCCGACGTTCATGGTCGAGCGGCTGGCCCAGCAGGTGGTCGCCGGGGCCTACGCCCGGAACGTCGGGCCGGAGCAGATCCCGGGGCAGGTCCACACGGGCCCCAAGGTCATGCTGATCAACCAGTACGCCGGGTCGGGCGGCGACATGCTGCCTTGGCTCTTCCGCAGGATGAACCTCGGGCCGCTGATCGGCATGCGCACCTGGGGCGGGCTGGTCGGCATCAGCGGCAGCGCGCCGCTCGTGGACGGCGGCTTCCTGAGCAGCCCCTCGTTCGGCATCTTCGACCCGAAGACCAACAAGTGGATCGCGGAGAACACCGGCG
>DPBN01000101.1 GCA_003516955.1 Armatimonadota bacterium
CGGCTGGAGGCGGAGGTCGGGGAAGCCTCGAACGCGTGGGAGATCGAGATCCTGCACCGGCCGGACTGGAAGGCGCTCGGCGGGTGGACGATCCAGGACCCCTCGGGCCGGCTGGAGGGCCTGAGCCTGGAGCCGGGAGAGAACCTGCTGACGACCGCCTGGTGCCACGGCGTGTCGGAGGCTCTCGCCGCCGGCAGGCGCATCCTCTGCCTGGCCGACGGGCCCTGCACCACGCCTGCGCCGTTTTGGAGGGAGGCCGCCTATGAGTTCTTGGACGATGCGTTCTGGTCCGCCATGGGAATCGCCGAGCGTTGGGAGCGCTTCTGGGCCGTCTCGCCGGACTGCGTGCTGGACGTCGACACGCTCAGCCGGAACCTGCCGGTCGGCACCACGATCGAGCCGCTGATGGTGCGGATCGACACGCGCACCTACGCCGAGGCGCCGGTCCTCGCCCGGTGCCGGTTTGGCGAGGGGGTGATGATCGCCACCACGCTCCGGCCCGACGGCGGGCTCGGCATGCAGCCGTTCGGGCTGGCGAGGAACCCGTCTGGGGCAGACCTGCTGGCGCGACTGCTGTTCATCCTCGGCGAGCGGGGCTGAGGCCTTGCGAACGAACGGAGCGCCGAGTCCGTAAGCATCCTTTGCGATGGTGGAACAGAAGACTCTGCTGAACGTTGTGGAGGCCGCGGAGCGGCGCCGCTCGATCCGGGACTACCAGCCCCGCCCGATGCCGGAGGAGGATCTGCGGGAGATCCTCCGGGTAGCCGGGCTTGCCCCATCGGCCTGGAACATCCAGCCGTGGAGGGTTACGGTGGTGCGGGATCCGGAGCTCAAGGCGAAGCTCCAGCAGGCGGCGTTCGGCCAAAAGCAGGTCGGCTCGGCTCCTGCCGTGCTCGTCGTGTGGAGCGACATGAAGGACGCCCTGGAGCACATGGATGAGTTCGTGCACCCCGGCATGCCCGCCGACCGTGCCGAGGACATGAAGGCGACCATCCGAAGGGTGTTCGGAGACATGGGCGCCGAGGCGGCCGAGCAGTGGGCCCAAGGCCAGACGTACATCTTCCTCGGTTATCTGCTTCTGGCGATCTCGGCGTTCGGCTACGCCAGCTCGCCGATGCTCGGATTCGATCCCGTGGCCGTCAAGGCGCTGCTGGGCATTCCGGAGCACGCCACCGTGCCTGCGCTGGTCGCCGTGGGCGAGGCCGCCGAGGAGGGCTTCCCCCACCACCGCCACCCGCTGGAGCGCTTCGTCAAGTTCGTCTGATCGCCGACAGAATCCGCTCGGCGTAGCGGCGGCTCGCCCCCAAGTTCGCCTCCACGAACCGGCTGGCCGCCTCTCCCATCTGGGCGCGGAGGCCCTCGTTCCTCAGCAGCTCCTCCAAGACTGAGGCGAGCTCCTCGGCGGTGCGACAGACCCTGGTCGCGCCCGCGACTGACGCGGCCGAGGCCACTTCGGCGAAGTTGCTCATGTGCGGGCCGTGGAGAACCGGCTTGCCGTGGGCCAGAGGCTGGAGCAGGTTCTGCCCCCCGTACTCGCCGAATCCGCCTCCGATCACCACCACGTCGGCGACGCAGTACACCTTGGAGAGCTCTCCGTAGGTGTCGAGGATCACGTAGGCCGCACCCCCTCCCTCGCTGCGGAGAGCGACCTGTCCCAAGCGCCCCAGAGCCTTGTGGTAGAGCTCCGGCACGCGCTCTAAGTGCCGGGGGGCGTGCACGGCGCAAATCCTCGCAAGGCCGATCCTGCCCAGCGCCTCCAGCACCAAGTCCTCCTCGTCCGGCCCTCGGGTGGAGCCGATCACCACAGCTGGAACGCCCTCGGGAAGGCCCAGCAGCCTGCGCCACTCGCAGGGGTCGGCGTCGAGGCCCTCCGCGGCCTGATCGAACTTGCAGTTCCCGATCACCTGAACGTTGGGCGCGCCGAGTTCGCGGATGCGCCGCGCGTCTTCCTCCGTCTGCATCAGCGCCCAGTCGAGACGCGCGAGAGCCGCGCGGAAAAAGCGACGGAACCGCACCGAGCGGCGGAAGCTCCGATCGCTCACCCGGCCGTTGGCGACCAGCGTCGCCGAACCGCGGCGGCGGGCCTCGGCCAGCAGGTTCATCCAGATCTCCGTTTCCATCAGCACCAGGGCGTCGGGCTGGATGGATGCCAGAGCTCTTCGGACCACCCAAGGCAGATCGAGCGGGAAGTACACGAGGTGGTCGAACAGACCCTCGGCCCGCTCGCGGGCGGTGCGGTGCCCGCTGCTGGTGGTCACGCTCAGCACCACCTCGGCGTCGGGCGCGAGCGACCGCAGCTCGCGCAGGATCGGCAGGCTGGCCAGCACTTCGCCCACGCTCACCGCGTGAAGCCAGATCCTCGGCCTGCCGCGCTTGTCGGGAAGGTCGTAGCGACCGAAGCGCTCCCTCCAGACTGGAAGCTCCCGCCTTTTGCGGGCGCGATGCAGCATCCACGCCATCCACAGTGGGGTGGCGAGCACCAGGAGGAGGTTGTACAGCGCCCGCATCGAAGGAGGCTCAGCCTTCGAACGGACGGCCCGTGATCCTCTCCAAGGCCTGGATGTACTTCTCGCGGGTCTTCAGGACCACCGCTTCCGGCAGCGTCGGTCCGGGCGGCTGCTTGTCCCAGCCGATCTGCTCCAAGTAGTCCCGGACGAACTGCTTGTCGTAGCTGGGCTGCGGGCCTCCCGGGCGATACTGGCAGGCGTCCCAGAACCTCGAGCTGTCCGGGGTCAGCGCCTCGTCGATCCACACCAGACCGTCGTCGGTCTCGCCGAACTCGAACTTGGTGTCGGCAAGGATCAGCCAGCACCCCAGGGCGTGTTCCCTGGCCCTGCGATAGAGCTCCAACGTCCAGTCGCGCACCTTCTCTGCGGTCTCTCTGCCCACGAGGTCCGCGGCCTTCTGGAACGAGATGTTCTCGTCGTGGCCGGTCTGCGCCTTGGTGGAGGGTGTGAAGATAGGCTCCGGCAGGCGGTCGGATTCCCGTAGGCCGTCCGGCAACTGCAGACCGTGGATGTTGCCGCCGTAGCGCCGGTAGTCCTTGTAGAGCGAGCCGCTGATGTAGCCCCTGGCGATGCACTCGATCGGCAGCGGCCGGGCCTTGCGGACAATGACGCTGCGGCCGTTCAGCTCCGGAGCGGGCTGAGGGAGGCTCCTCTGGATGCTGGCGTTCTCCGTGACCAGCACGTGGTTCGGGCAGACCTCCTGGAGCAGCTGGAACCAGAAGTTGCTCATCTGCGTGAGCACCTTGCCCTTGTCCGGCACGCCGTTGGCCATCACGACGTCGAACGCGGAGAGCCGGTCGGTGGCCACGATGAGCAGGTTCCGACCGAGGTCGTAGACCTCGCGCACCTTGCCCCGTCGAGGTTCGGGCAAGCCCGGCAGGCAGGTTGAGAGCAACGCGTCCATGCGGGGATTATGGCAAGGCTCCCCGCGAACCCGCCCAGCTCCGGCCGGTCACTCGGACAGCAGCGCCACGCGACGGTTCTCGTACGCGTCGATCTGCCGGCCGATCTCCTCGCGGTGCCGATGGGAGTACTCCAGCACCGCCAGCAGCTCGACCTGAGACAGCATCGGGTACTCCTGCGCGAGCACGTTCAGGTCCCGCACCCTGCGGTACGTCCGCACAACCTCCCACACGGGAATCTTCGCCCGGCCCACCACGGCCTGCCCCCTCGCGTCCCGGAAGACGAGGCAGTCCGGGGCCTCCTCCTCGGCCTCCAGGCAGAACATGTCCTGGAAAAGGCCCGGTTGCAGAGCCCACAGCGCATCCAGCGCCGCCGCCACCCTTCTCGGCTCCCGCTCGGCCAAGAGGGCCAGTTTGCGGATATGGCTGCTCACTTCAAGCGTGGTCATGACTCTCCTCCGTGGTCGTCCACCCACCACTGCTATCGTCGGAGCCGCCGGTAGTTTTCAGGATGCCCCTTGC
Organism: Armatimonadota bacterium; assembly: GCA_003516955.1. Classification (GTDB taxonomy): domain Bacteria; phylum Armatimonadota; class Fimbriimonadia; order Fimbriimonadales; family Fimbriimonadaceae; genus UBA8783. The sequence continues at coordinate 3,932 of DPBN01000101.1, forward strand.
GGTCAGGAAGCCAAAAACCCCGTCATAAAACCGGGTCGGATGGAGCCAACGTCCCTCG
>DPBN01000413.1:0-3729 GCA_003516955.1 Armatimonadota bacterium
GCCCTCGCCCGTCCTCCGATCAGAAAGAACGGGACGTCTGCACCGATCGCCCGCGCCACCTCGAACAGCTCCTTCTCGGGAACGGGCAAGCGCGAGAATCTCGGAGCGCACCGCAGCACCCCCGCCGCGTCCGAGCTCCCACCACCCAGCCCCGCCTGGGCCGGAATCCGCTTGCGGACCTCGATTCTGAGGGGCGGCACCGGCGCGGTCTCCCGCAGCAGCCGCAGCGTCCGCGACACCGTGTTGTCCTCCGGCAGATCCTCCCAGTCGCAGACCAAGCGATCCCGGCCGTCCTCGCTCGGCTCCAGCACGAGCTCGTCGAACAGCGACACCGCCTGGAAGACGGTGCGGATCGGATGGTATCCGCGCCCGTCGACCGGACCGACGCTCAGGAATAGGTTCACCTTGGCGGGGCACAGCGCGCGGATTCGCATGGACGAGGATTACCCCGAAACGGCTACACTCCTCGCAGGCCGGATCGAACCGGACCCGCCCGACCGACGTCGCACTGTTGGTGGACCCGATGCAGCTCCTCGCTTCCCTCCTCGCCCTCACCGTCGCCTTTCTCGCGCAGGACCTGCCGAAAGAGCTTCTACCCCCTAAGCCGGAGCCGCAGCGGGTCCTGGCCAAGGTGGACGGCCAGCCGATCCGCGCCTCGGACGTGGAGCCCTTCCTCTGGGATTGGCGCGGCGCCGAGGTCCTGAACGACCTGATCAGCTACCGTACTGTTCTCGCGTACGCCCGCAAAGAGGGCGTGACGGTGACCGCCGAGGAGATCCGGGAGGAGCTGAACAAGCAGCTGGGAGAGGTGCTGGCGAACGAACCCAAGGGTGAGGATGTGGACGCCCGAATCCGCCGCGAGGGCTTCCCGCGCTCGCGCCTCTGGCTGCGGGTGCACAGCCAGCTCCTTGTGGATCGGATGCTGCTGCGCAGCTTCGATCCGGCCAACTTTGTCAAGGTCTCGACGATCGTCGTGCGCAAAGACGGGGACGACGCGGACGCTGTTGCCGCGGCCGCAGCCAAGGCGAAGGACCTTCACGAGCGCCTGACCAAGGGCCTCGCCTGGGCGGACGCCCTGAAGGAGGTCACCGACGACGCCAGGGTGCTCTCCAGCCAAGGCGCCATCGGTTGGAAGCTGCTGTCCGCGTTCTCCACCTCCACGGCCGCCGAGCTGCGGGCGCTGAAGCTGGGTGGCATCACCAAGCCGAGCCTCACCGCGAATGGGTTCCAGATCTTCCGCCTGGACGCCGTGGGCTCCGAGGCCAAGGGCGCGGAGCTGCAGGAGCTGAAGGCGCTGTACCTCTTCAGCGAGCGCCCCGCCCTCCTGCGGCGGATTCAGGAGGCGATCCCCGTCGAGGTGGCGCGGTGATCCTCGAGGCGCTCGCCAAACGACGCTCGGCGCGATCGTTCGACCCCGACCGTCCCATCCCGCCGGACGTGCTGGAGCGCGTGCTCGAGACCGCCCGGCTCGCTCCTTCGGCGCTCAACCTGCAGCCGGTCTGCTTCGTGGTCTGCACCCGGCCAGAGACCAAGCGGGCGCTGAGGGCGGCGGCCTTCGACCAGCAGAAGATCGAGGACGCCGCCGCGGTGGTGGTCCTCGCCGCCGACCTGGACCTTGCGGCCCGGGCGCGGCGCATGCCGGAGCTGAGCTGCTTCGAGCCGGACCGCCTGGAGGAGTGGACGGAGCTCGCCCGCCTCGCCTACGACGGACACCCGGATCGGTGCCGGGACGAGGCGTTTCGATCCGGCGGCCTCTCGGCGATGGCGCTGCTGGCAGCCGCCGAGGGAGCCGGACTGGCATCCGCGCCGGTGGGCGGCTTCGACTCGGAGCAGGTGGCGCGGGCCGTCGGCCTGCCACCCTCCCGCCTGCCGGTCCTGCTGGTCGCGCTGGGCTATCCGGGAGCCAAGCCGCCGCTGACCCCCCGTCCACCGCGGGCGGCCGACGGTGTCCGCTGGGAGCGCTGGTCGGACTAGAGCTCGAAGACCTGCAGCAGGTTCGAGAAGTCGTCCGACCACACCGGGCCCTCGGGCGACTCCAGCCTCTCCCAGAGGGGGTTGTGGCGCACGATCGGGTCGAGGTCGCTCCAGCTTCGCCCGACGACCACCCACTGCGAGGCCGTCTTGCCCTGGATCGCGAGCTCGTCGTCGACGAACGTGTCGTCGCGGTAGGCGGCGACCATCCCCTCGGCCTGCGCCGTGCGGGCGACCACGTTGTGCAGGACGAGGTAGCGGTTGCTGACGTGGAACGCCATCACGCCGTCCGCCGCCAGCTTCTGCCGATAGAGGCGCATAGCCTCGCGGGTGAGCAGGTGGACCGGGATCGAGTCGGAGCTGAACGCGTCCAGCACGAGCAGGCGGAACGAGGCGTCGGGTTGCCGCTCCAGCATCAGGCGCGCGTCGCCGATCACGACCCGAACGTCCGCCTTGGAGTCGCGCAGAAAGGTGAAGAAGCGGGGGTCGCGGGCGATCCGCTCGACCAACGGATCGATCTCGAAGAACACCATCTGCTGCCCGGGCTGACCGTAGGCCGCGAGCGACCCGACTCCCAGCCCGACCAGCCCGATTCTCGCTCTGCCAAGGCTGGGCTTGAGCTTCTCGAACACCTCGCCGATCGGTCCCGTCGGGTGGTAGTAGGTCATCGGCGTCCGGCGATAGGCAGGCTCCAGGTTCTGCAGGCCGTGCAGCGTGTTTCCATGGACGAGTTGCCGAAGCCGACCGTCGCGCGTCTCCACGATCCTGGTGACGCCGAAGAAGCTGCGCGCCGTGTAGGTCACGTTGCCCTTGCTGTTCACGTGCAGCTGGGTCGCCACTAGAAAGAGGGCCCCAAGCGACAGGCCGAACCGCAGCCGCCGATCGACCGCCAAGAACGCCAGGATCGCAGGGACGCCCAGCATCGCGACGGTACCCAGCGGCGCGGAAGGAATGCCCATCGCCTCGGCCCAGTGCGCGACCAGGTCCGTCCTCCTGCTGGCGTACCACCCCGCCAGAGCCGCCGCCGCAACCAAGACCGGGTACGCGAAGTCCAACCTCCGGGGCCCGCCCTCGCCCGGGCGGGGCGAGACCAGAAGACAAGCCAGCACGATCGCGATCGGGTACTCGGCGACCGTGGAGAAGGCGTTCGGCGCCACGAGCGCGTTGAACGCGCCACCCAAGACGCCGCCCACCGACACCCAGAGGTAGAACTCGGTGAGCCGGCCGGCGGAAGGTCGGTCCTCCGCCAACCGACGGTGCAGGGCCAGCGCGGCGACGGCGAACAGCAGCAGGTGGAGCGCTCCCAGCAGCAGCAACGGTTCGGACGACTCCAGCACCACGGCGAGCGACATCGGCGCCGCCACAAGGGGAAACAGCCTGGAGGCGACGGCGCCGACCTTGGACTCGCGGGTCTGGAACGCCACGATGAACGTGCCCAGATACACGGCCAAGGGAACCACCCACAGCAGAGGGATCGGGGTCAGGTTGCTGGTCAGGTACGTCGTGACGCCGAGCAGGAGGCTGCTGGGCACCGCGGCCAGCGCGACCCAGAACAGACGACGTCGCCAGGGGATCGGCTCCGCCCTTTCCGGGGGAGCCGCCTCCCGGACCCGAGCCGAGCGGTGATGGCGAACGGCCTGCACGGCGCAGGCGGCCACCACCGCCACCAGCAGAACGTATCCGGCAGACCAAATCAGGGCTTGGGTCCGCAGCCGGAAAAACGGCTCGAACAGCGCCGGATAGCTCAGCAGCGCCAGG
>DPBN01000413.1:3849-4419 GCA_003516955.1 Armatimonadota bacterium
CAGAAGGCTGCCGAAGTTGCTCGCGCGGTACAGGAAGTACGGGTCGGAGGCCTGCGGGTCGTCGGTCTCCGCGAACCATCGCTGCAAGAGGGGCGACCCGGCCGAAACAGCGAAGTAGGGCAGACCCACGCCCGCCGCCAAGACCAGCAGCACCAGGAGCTCGGGCCGCGCGTGCCCGCCGGCCACCAGCCCGATCGGCACCGAAATCGGCAGCAGCAGCAGGGCCGCGAGCATGAGCGCGAGGTGGAGCCACGGCTGCCTGCCCACGCCGAGCCTCGCCACCGAACCGTGCGCATACGCGTACCCCAGCAACAGGGCTCCTTGGAAGAACACCATGCTCGTGTTCCAGACCGCCGGGGTGCCGCCGAAGGCGGGCAGGATCATCTTGGCCGCGAGCGGCTGAACGAGAAACAGCAGGAAGGAACCCAGGAAGATCGCCAGGGTGAACAAGGGTCGCAGGCCGAGGCGCACCCCCCTAGTTTGACGCAATTCCGGGCAGGCGTCAGTCGCCTTCGACCACGAGCCTGCTGAAGTCGCCCGCGAGGAAGAGCAGGCTGCGGCAGTGCGCGA
>DPBN01000414.1 GCA_003516955.1 Armatimonadota bacterium
TTGGAGATGACCTACGCCGGCTTGCGCGAGCGCGACGAGTTCCCCTCGACGTTCGCCTTGATCGAGGGCGATCGTGGCTCGATCGAGCTGGGCCGCGGCGCGGAGCTGCGGCTGACGACGAGCGCGGGAACGCGGGTGGAGTCGGCCCGCCCACCCGCCTACGACTGGGCCGACCCCGCGTACCTGCTCGTTCACTCGAGCATCGTGGATTGCCTGAAGGAGCTGAGGGATGCCTTCGAGGAAGGCCGTCCCGCCGAGACCTGCGGCGAGGACAACCTGCGGACGCTGGGGCTCGTTTTCGCCTGCTACGATTCGGCCGAGACGGGGGACGCCGTCCGGCCAAGGAGGTTCTAGGAGATGGCGAAGGTTGCGCTGTTCGGCGCCGGCGGCAAGATGGGCTGCCGCCTCGTGGACAACTTGGTTCGGACGACGTACGAGCTTGCCTGCGTCGAGCCGAGCGAGAAGGGCAGGGAGAACCTACGGGCCCGGGGCCTGTCGGCTTCGGAGCCTTCGGCCGCGCTGGCGGGAGCGGAGTTCGTCGTGCTGGCCGTGCCGGACGTGGCCCTGGAAGCGGTGTCCAAGGAGGTCGTTCCGGCGATGGAGCCGGGGGCGATCCTCGTGGTGCTGGATCCGGCCGCGGCGTACGCGGGGGTGCTGGCGCGCCGCGACGACGTCCCCCTGTTCGTCACGCACCCGTGCCATCCGCCACTGTGGCGCGAGGAGACGGACCCCGAGGCCCTGCGGGACTTCTTCGGGGGCATCAAGGCCACCCAGCCGATCGTCTGCGCGATCGACGGAGGCGGGGACGAGGCGTACGAGCGCGCGGAGGCCCTCGCCAAGGCGATGTACGCGCCGGTCAGCCGCTCGCATCGGGTCACTGTCGAGCAGATGGCGATCCTCGAGCCGGCGATGGCCGAGACCGTGACGGCCTGCTGCTGCACCATCATCCGGGAAGCCTTGGACGAGGCCGTGGCCCGCGGGGTGCCGCCCGAGGCCGCGCGCGACTTCATGATGGGCCACGTCTCGATCCCGCTGGCGATCGTCTTCGGTGAGATCGGTTCGCCCTTCAGCGACGGTGCCAAGCGGATCATCGAGTACGGCCGCAAGAGGCTGATCCAGCCGGACTGGAAGAGGCTGTTCGAACCGGAGAGCGTGCTCGACCAGGTGCGAACGATCGTGCGGGGCGGCGAATGAGGCTCGGGATCTGCTCTTACGCGGTTCCTTGGTCGATCGGTTGGGATGGCTGGAGTCCGCCCGAACCCTTCGAGCCGGAGAGTCTCCTGGACCTCGCGCTGGAGCTTGGGGCCGAGGTGGTGCAGTTCTGCGACAACCTGCCGATCGACGGCTGGGTCGACGCCGACCCGGAGCGGCTCGAGCGGTTGGCGGAGCGGGCCAGTGGGGCTGGGGTGGCCCTGGAGGTCGGCGCCCGTGGCCTGCGGCAGGAGACGCTGCGCCGCTGCATCCGCGCCGCCCAGCGCCTCGGCAGCCGCTTCGTGCGGATCGTGGCTGACGAGGGCGACTACCGGCCCGACCTTCCGCAGCTGGAGAGGGACCTAGGGGCGGTCCGGCCGCTCTTCGAGGACGCCGGATTGGCGCTAGCGCTGGAGAACCACGACCGTTTCCTGGCCCAGGACCTCGCCCTGCTCATGGAGGCATCCGGAGGCTGGCTGAAGGCCTGCTTCGACACGGCCAACTCGCTCGGCTGCCTGCAAGGACCGACGGAGGCCCTGGAGCCGCTTTTGCCGCACGTCGCGAGCCTGCACCTGAAGGATGTGCGCGCCCGACGGCTTCCGCACGGGCTCGGCTTCTTGGTCGAGGGCGCGCCTGCGGGGAAGGGAGCCGCGATGCTGGAGAGGGTCTTCCGCCGCGTGGCGGAGGCCTGCCCCGAAGCGACGGCGGTGCTAGAGCAATGGGTGCCGAAGGGCCCCGACTGGCGGACGACCGCCGAGACGGAGATCGAGTGGCTCCGGGAAGGTTGGCGGACGGTCAGCGCTTGGCGTGCGCCACTGGCCGCGGGGCCTTCACAGCCCTAGCCGGTCCCGTGCTGGCTCGCTGGACCAGCTCCACGGAGAACACGAGGTGCTCCTCGGGCGCGTCCGGGCGCGCTGCCCGCTCGGCGAGGATGCGCGCGGCCTCGGCTCCCATCCTTTGCAACGGCTGGCGCAGCGTGGTGAGCGGGGGGGTGGCCGTCTGTGCGACCAGCGTGTCGTCGGTGCCGATCAGCGAGACATCCTCCGGAATCCTGATCCCTGCTTCGTTCAGTCGCCGGGCGGCGCCGAAGGCGATCTCGTCGTTCGAACAGATCCAGGCGGTCGGCCAGTCGGCGCCTTGGATCTGAACGAGGCGGTCGGCCATCTCGTAGCCGGAGGCCTTGGAGAACACGCCATCGAGAACGATCGGCTCGGGCAGGCCCAGCTCCGCGATCCGGGTTCGGACGCCCTCCAGGCGCTCGAGCGAGCTGGACTTGTCGGCCACGCGCCCCACGTAGGCCATGCGCACGTGCCCGAGGCCGGCCAGGTGGTCGACGGCCATCCTTCCGCAGGCGACGTTGTCGACGTCCACGGTGGAAACCTTCTTGCCTTGGCTGTCGGAGCCGATGACCACGACCGGCACGCCGCGCTCCACGAGCTCCGCAACGAGCAGGCTGTCGATCACGGGCGCCATGACGGCGACCCCGTCGCACCGTCCGTCGAAAGCGTGCCGCACCTTCTGCACGCCGTCGATGGAAACGCGCTCCACGTCCACGGTCACGCTGTAGCCGCGCTTCCACGCTTCTTCGAAGAATCCGTCCAGCAGCTTGGCGAAGTAGTCCTTGGAGAACAGAGGCGAAGGCTCGGCCTCCTCGAGGATGAACGCCAGGTTCATGCTCGGGGGCACGCCCTTGCGGGTGCGGTACGGCGAAGGGCGGTAGTTGAGCTTGCGGATGGCCTTCATCACCTTGGCCCGCGTGGCGTCGGACACGCGGTCCCACCTCCCGTGCAGCACGTGGGAGACGGTCGCGGTCGAGACACCGCTGGCTTTGGCGACATCCTTGAGCGTGGCCATGGCGAGCCGGCCCTCCTCCGAGGAACCTCAACCCCCATTATAGGCCGAAAGGCCGCACGATCAAAACTTGGCGTCGCTCGCCTGCTGGAACCGCACCTCGCGCAGGCGGGCGCGCTCCAGCAGGGCGGCGGCCTTCGAGATGGCGACGTCCGGCTCGCCGAACTTCGGCGGGGACACCTCGAGCGTCGGCCGCACGCCGGTGCCCTCCAGACGCACCCCCTCCATCGTGATGTAGTCCGAGATCGGGTACTGGAGCTGGAAGCCGCCGGGCAGGGTCGCCATCACGCTCACCAGAACTGCTCCGGCCGAGGGCGTTCCGACGACAGGCGCCTCGAGCTGCTCCTGCAGGGCCGCGGCGACGATCTCGGAGGCGCTGCCGCTGCGCCGGTCCACCAGGACGGCGACCTTGCCCGCGAACGGCTTGCGGTCGGTGCGCGCGGGCTTGACCTTGCTGTCCGACCAGCGGGCGATCGCGCGCAGGTCCGTCGGGTCGCCCTGGGTTTCCTTGACGAACCTCTCCACCATGGAGCGGCTGACGAACGTTCCGACCGGGGTGTTCTGCGGTAGGAACTGGGCTAGCAGGTGCATGAAGTTCGCCACCGCGCCGCCGCCGTTGCCGCGCAGGTCCAGGATCAGTTGCTTGGCGTCCTTGGCCTCGTCCATCATGCGCTCGATCGCCTGGCGGTCGTAGCCCCGGTCGAACGTGTGCACCTTCAGGACGACGGTCTCGCCGTCCACCCAGGTGAGGGTGTCGGGCAGCACCGTGCTGAACGCGCGCCGCACCAGGGAGACCTCCGCCGTCTTGCCGTCGTGCTTGCGGAGCTTCAGCCGGAGCTGCGCGCCCTCGTCGCCCGAGAGCTGGGCGAGGTCGGTGGCCGGCTTTCCGTCCACCTCGAGGATCACGTCGCCCAGCTGGATGCCCGCCTCGGCGGCCGGGCTCTGGGGGAACAGGTTGATCACCCTCAGGCCGTCGGACTCCTTCTGCAGGCCGACGCCGATGCCGATCGCCTTGCGCTCGCGGCGCGCCTGGGCCGCCTTGGGGGTCGCCAGAACGATGTGGCTGATGCCGAGGCGGCGCAGACTCCGGTTCACGGCCTGGGTGAACGCGGCCTCGTCCTTGGCCTCCTCGATCGACTGTGACTCCGAAGCCACGATCTCGGGCCACTTGCCGAAGTCCACCCCCGGCACGTAGGCGTTCTTCGACAGGATCTCGCCGATCCGCTGCAGCACCGCCTTCTTGGTCTCGGGGCCGAACGGCTCAGCCGAGGTGCGGGCCTGCGCCGGGGCGGGCCGGACCAGAGCGAGCGACGCGACGACGGCGAGGCACGTTGCGACGGAACGGAGCATCAGAAATCAGGATACGACGGATCCGACCCCCGCGGGTTCCCTGGACCTACTCTTGGCTGACTTCGACCCGGATGCCGATCGTGGAGATGATCGACGCCGCCCGCTCGCACTCCGCCTTGTCCCCGTGGTGCACGACGGACTTTCCGAGGTTGTGGATCTCCCAGGTCTCCACCTGAGCCTCCCGCATGGAGCATCCGGTGGCCACGATCAGGATGGCGACTACCTCCTCGAAGGTGTTGTGGTCGTTGTCGAAGACGGTCACGATCCAGCGATCGCCCGATCCCTGGCCCGTGTCGGTGCGATCCTCCAGCGAGGGGTGGACGGTGGACGCGGCGACGGGGCTCACTCCTCCCATTCCGGCCGCACCGTCGTGCGCACGCCGATCATGGCGATCATCGCGGCCACGATCTCGCACTCGTGGCGATCCGCGAAGTGGACGGGCGCCTTCCCGTACGTGTGCGCCTCCCAAGTCTCCAAGAACGCTTCCTCGGTCCCGCAGCCTGTGGCGCGCATCAGCGCCTCGATGACCTCGTCGAAGGTGTTCGTGTCGTTGTTGTGGATCTCCACCATCCATCGGCCCGTCACCAGGCCTTCTTCGATGATCTCCGGAGCGACCCAAGCGCGCGACATCGTCGGAGCACCTCCTCGTGCCCCATTTTACGCCGATCTCGCGGTCGG
>DPBN01000355.1 GCA_003516955.1 Armatimonadota bacterium
GATCGGATCGCCGCCATGATGCTCTTGACGGTGGCGTCGTACTCGGAGGCCTGGGCCAGAGCCCGAGCCACGGGGTTTGGAGCGGCGGCGATCTCCCGGCCCTTCACCGCCAAATCCGCGGAGCGGGCCTGGACCATCTGAAGCGTCTCCCGCTGGCGGTCGGCGATGTCCAACGCCTCGCGAACGCCCTCCTCCGCGCCCAGGGACGCCGCGATCCGGGCTTCGAGCCACGCGGCGTCGAACTCCATGGCCGAGGTGGCCGCCGCAGCCCGCAGACCGAGCTGCTCCTGAACCAGCGGGATCAGGCTCTCGAGGTACTTCCCCGACTCGGAATCCGTCATGGCCACCATGGGCGCCAGCTTCGCCTGCAGCTTGGCCAGATCCGCCGCAGGCATCGGTCCCATCATCTCCCTCAGGCCTGCCGCAGCCACCCTCGCCGCGCCGTCCGGCCTCGTTCGGGCGAGCTCGCGCAGGTCGATCTCCGGCTGCATGGGCAGCGCGTCGACCGCGGGACGCTCTGGAGCCGGAAAGCTCGGAGCCGCCCAGAAGCGGTCGCTCGCCGCGAGGCCTTCGGACTTCGTCGCCCCGGTCTCGTCCACGCGAATCCACGGGACGGAGACTGCCACAGCGTCGTCCTTCGCCACGGCGTTCCCGGTGCCGGTGCCCGCTCCGTCGACGGGCGGCTTTCCATCCCCGCCTTCCTTGCCCCCTTCCTTCGTTCCCGCCTTGTCGGTCTGCTTCGGAGGCTTGCCCGAGAGCACGTCGTTGATCTTGTCCAGCTCCTTGGAGAAGCTGTCGAGCGCGCCCAGCAAACCAGACAGGAAGTCCTTCTTCGGCGCCTTGTAGGGCGGGTCCGGCAGTTTCAACGTGGCCAGAATCTGCTTTCCGGCGTCGGTCATCGGAGAGTCCGCCTTGCCGATGACCAGCGTCACGGTGAAGATCCGCTCGGCGTTGTAGGGGAAGTAACGGAAGACCGTCTCCTCGCCCTCCACGAACCGGGCCAGCACCGTGTCCACGCCGGCCAGCTTGGCGTTGCTCGCCTTGAAGCCGTCGGAGTGGGCCTCGCCCGTGCGCCGCGCCATTTCGGCGAGCTGGCGCTGGCGGTCCTTCTCATCGCGGAACAGCGAGGTTTCTTGGGCAAGGTGCAGAGTGTGCTTGGTGGCTCCGGGCCGAGAGAGGATCCATCCGGCCAAGCCGAACACCGCACCCTCCTCGGGACCGCTCCAGCTCGCGTCGGGCGCGACGCGGAACGGGCCGACCGTCCTCTCACCCTGCAGGGAACCTGCCGCAAGCCAAGCCAGCGCCAGCAGCGGCGCAGCCAACCATGCGCGTTTCATCCGTCATACCCTCCCGGCTCATCGATGCATCCGCAGTCCTCGGGAGGGGCATGACGGCCTCTGCCGCCCAGCCTCGCCTTTGAACCCGGGATCAGAGCCGCCGAGGGCCGTCGATCGGGGCGCTGTTCCCGGCGCTTCGCTCCATTCATTATAGGTCCAAAAACCCAGTCCTTCTATGCCGTTGTCGGCGTCTTGCGCCGAGCGCCGGGTCTGCGCTGCGACTGTGAGCGTCCGCACCCCAGCCGTCGCCCTTCGGCGCCACCCTTGCCGCGCACGTGAGGCGGTCCGGCTCGCAACGTCCCGGGTCCCCGCAGTGCGGCACAAGGCGACTCCAGCGGCCATAGGAGCAACACGCCGATGGGAACAGCCACGTTGCCCCATCCCGAGACTCTCGCTGCGTTGCGGCAGCTCCAGGAAGGGTCGCCAAAATAGTCGTCAGCATGATCGCCTGCCTCCTGGCTCTTGCCCTGCAAGTTCCGTCCCCCTCGGGCTGGCATCCGATGCCGCTCGTCTCCAACGAATTGAAGAGCCGAGGATTCTCCGGCGGCGAGGGCGGCCAATGGCCCCGTGCGATAGCGTGCGATTCGACCGGCACCTTCCTTCTGCTCGGCGTCGACGTGGGTGGGATCTACAGGAGCCTCGACTCCGGCCGGACCTGGGAGCCCGCCAACGTCGGCTTCCTCGGCCGCGGCGCCGCCGGGCTGGCGATCGACCCTAGGAACCCCAAGCGCGCCCTGGCCATCGCCACGAACACCTCCGTCTTCGAGCGCAACGGCGTGTACCTCACCGAGGACGGCGCGGCCTCTTGGCGGCCCGTCTTCACGGCGGCCATCTCCGGCAACGAGTTCCGCAAGCAGGTGGCCTTCGTCCCGTCCCAGGGGGATGGGCGCTGGACGAGGCTGGCCTTCTGGTCCCGCGTCGCGAACGACCAGCCCTCCTACGGCAGCGCCAAGTCGGAGCCGGGACTCTACCGAAGCGACGACGGCGGACGAAGCTGGAGGCTCCTGCCGCGCACCGAGCGCTTCGGCGGGGCGATCCTCGAGCCTGCGGGCGACGGGAGGCTGTGGATCGGAACCCGAGATGGCCTCCATCTGTTCGATCCCGGAACCAACTCCTCCCGACTCGTGCGGAGCGGCGAAGTCACCGGAGTCTCCGCCGTCGCCTCGAAGCCGAGGTCGGTCTGGGTCTGCGGCCCCCGCGAACTGGCGGTGAGCTCGGACGCCGGCCAGACTTGGGCGAAGCTGGACATCGGCCCCTTGCTGCGGCCCGAGCACCGGCTGCGGGATGTAGCCGTCAGCCCGGCCGACCCTCGAAGAATCTGGATTTGGGCTGAGACGGAGCCCAACGACTGGAACTGGCCGCGGTTCGTGAGCCACGACGGCGGCCGCAGCTGGCGCGTGGCGGCCAAGAACAGCCTAGGAGCGTTCCTTCCGGACAACACCCGCCAGGGGATCGCCGTCTGGCACCCGAAGAACCCGAACGTGCTGTGGAGCCTGGGCGGAGACTGGCCCACCCGCAGCGACGACGGCGGAAGGTCCGTTCGCTACTCCGGCACCGGCTACGCCTGCCTGTTCGTGGGCGGCCGCTTCGCGTTCAGCCGATCCGACCCCGACGTGGTGTTCCTCGCCAGCCAAGACTACAACGGCGCGCTGACCACCGACGGCGGCGCCACTTGGACCTACACCAACGTGAGCGGCCATCCTTGGGGAGGCTTCGCGTACGGCGGGTACGCCCTGAATCGCAGTGTGCTGGCGGCGGGCGATGCCGACGGCTGGGGCGCGCCTCGCCGCCTCAAGGTCAGTCGGGACGGCGGCCGTACGTGGACCGACACCGGCTTGGTGAACCAAGGGCTGGATGCAGGCTTCGGCTGGTCGAAGGACCCTCGCGTTGCGTTCGTCGGGGACCTCCGAACGGAAGACCTCGGTGCGACCTGGGCTCGGATGGAGGGATGCCACGGCGTGCTCGCCGACGGCCCTGGCGGCGAGCTCTTCGGCGTGCGGAGGGGGGCCGCGCACAGCGTCGTGCGAAGCGACGACGGCGGAAGAACGTGGAGCGTGCTGTTCGACTGGCCCGAGGAAGTGACCGACCTCGCTTGGGATCCGACGCGGGGCAGGCTCTACTTCGTCTCGGGACTTCGTGCCCGCTTCTGGCAGCGGGGTGCGATCCAGGACCTCGACACGCCTACCGACGCAACCGGCCAGCGCCGCGTGCGAACGGTGGCCGTCGACCCGAAGCGCCCCGAGTTCGTGTACGTCGGCTCGGCGGCGCACGTCTGGTCGTACGGCGCGTCCGTCGCTCGGTCGCTCGACGCGGGCCGGACATGGTCCGTGCTCACCCTCCAGGCCCCGTTGGCGACGGGCCAGAAGGACGGCGGCCGAGAAGCCGACACCGTCCGCGTGCACCCTCGGACCGGCTGGGTTTGGGTTGCCACCAGCTGCTACGGCCAATGGCGCTATCCGCCGCCTCCCGGCCGCTGAGCGTGCCGGTGGATCGGCCAAAGCCGCAGAGCGCGGGCCGAAGCCATCCGCCGACTCAGACCTAATGCGATCAAACCAGAATCCACAGAACGGGTCCGCGCCGTCTCAACACCCGCCAGGTGCATGGTGTCCGCGCGAAAGCCATCGGAATGCTTCCCACCCACGCACCTCGCCAGCCGCGCACCCCGCTCTTCCCCACCTGCGAGGCGAAAGGACTCACCCGACGGCTGCTCCTGCCGCTCCAGCCTCCATCCGGGCAGGCCAAAGACTGTATCTGGAGCGGGACTGCCGCAAGAGCCGAGCGGAGTCTCGCTCTCGAGCCTCGCGGCAGACAGGCCGAGCGGAAGCAACAGACACAGAGCTCAGGGAGTGCGCCTCATCGTCCGTCTCCCCAACCCCCAGTTGGCTGAATGTCCTTAGGAGCCTCTTTCGACTCGAGCCTCCTGTGTGTTCGTGCGGACTACCATCCACGGGCACCCCTCTCTTCCAGGTGCCTCCCGGTGCCCGCCCTGGCTGGAGCGGGGCATGCGTGGAAAGTCGCGACAGACTGCTTGCCCGAAGAGAACACCGTGCCACCATGCGCCGATCTGGCAGCCCCAAAGTCGCTTTCCTGTAGCGTGCGGCCGCGCGAGGGTCGGCGAGGCACCCTCCACCCTCGGAGAGAGCAGGGAGGTTCCGTCCTTCCCCCTCCCGCCCCGCG
>DPBN01000270.1 GCA_003516955.1 Armatimonadota bacterium
GCGGCGTTCCTGCTGCTGTGCGGCTGGGCCTGGCTCGCGGATCCGCGATGGGGGTTGCTGGGCCTCGCGGGGTCGCTCGCGGCCTGCCGGTGCGCCAGGGCGCCCGTCTGGACGGTCCCGTTGCTGCCGATCGGCCTCACCGTCGGCGCGTTCACCGTCGTGCGCTCGTGGATGCTGCGGAGGCGCGGCGCGCGGGAGTGGAAGGGCAGGGTCTACGCCTGAAGGAAGCCCTCTCGCTTGGGCGTCCGCTCCATGAGCGCCGCGACCGCCTGATCGGGGGTGAGCCGCCCCCGCAGCACGGCCTCGATGGCCTCGAAGACCGGCATCGGAATCTGGCGCTGGCGCGCGAGCCGGGCCACGCACTCGCTGGTGTCGACTCCCTCGGCGACCTGGGCGATCTCGTCCAGCGCCTGCCGCAGGGTGCGGCCCTCGCCCAGGGCCCGGCCGACGCGGTAGTTCCGGCTCAGGCGGCTCACGGCCGTGGCGAACAGGTCGCCGACGCCCGCCACGCCCATGAACGTCTCCACCCGGCCACCCATCGCTAGGCCGAGCAGCGTCATCTCATGGAGGCCACGGGCGAGCAGGGCGCCCTTCGTGTTGTCTCCGAAGCCGAGGCCGTCGGCCATGCCGGCGCCGATCGCCAGAACGTTCTTCAGCGCGCCGGCCAGCTCGACGCCGACCACGTCGTCGCTTAGATACACCCGGTAGGTTCGGCACATGAAGGCCGAGCGGATCGCCTCGGCGGCCGACTCGTCGTGCGAGGCCGCGACCGCGGCGGTCGGTACTCCCCGCACGATCTCGATCGCCAGGTTCGGGCCGCTCAGCGCGCCGACGCGGGCGTGCGGCAGCTCCTGCCGGCAGACCGCGCTCACCAGCTCGCCGGTGCCGACCTCCAGGCCCTTGGAGGCGAGCACCACCAGCGGGTTCTCGCCGACGACCTGGTGCACCACGGCCCGCACGGCGTGCGACGGGACGGCCACCACCCACAGGTCGCACGGGGGCAGGTCGTCGCCCAGGGTCACGGGCGTGACGGCCTCGGGGATGGCGAACCCCGGCAGGTAGCGCAGGTTCTCGCGCAGGGCACGGAGCGTGTCGATGTGCTCCGGGTCGTGCCCGTAGAGCGCCACCTCGTGGCCGTTGCGCGCCAGCAGAATGGCGAGGGCCGTGCCCCAGCTGCCTGCCCCCAGCACCGTCGCGCGCATGGAGCGTAGGATACACCAGCCGGGGCTCTCGGCGAACCCGGAGGGCTCGAAAGTTGCGTTCCGTGGCGCAAGCGGGGCTATACTGCGCGCGAGGGCCGGCGGCGACGTTGCCGCCGATTGGTCTTGGGGCAAAGAGGCCGAGGGGGCGTCGGGACGGAGGTTTCGATGCCCCGCGGCTTTTCTCCGCGTGTAAACTCGGGCCATGGAGCCCGTGACGCGCCTGAACCCCTCGGGCGGCCCGTGGAGGGTCGTGCTGGACACCGACACCGCCAACGAGATCGACGATCAGTTCGCCATCGCCCACGCCTGCCTGTCTCCCGATCGAATCAAGCTCGAGGCCGTGTGCGCCGCGCCGTTCCGGAGCAGCCGGATGACGGTGGAGGAGTCGGTGACCGCCAGCCTGGACGAGATCTGCCGCGTGCTCAGCCGCATCCCCTCCGCCGACCCGCCGGTGTATCGGGGCTCGGAGCGCTGGCTGAGAACGCCTCAGGACGCCGTGGAGTCCGAGGCCGCCGACGCGATCATCGAGCTTGCGGACCGGACGGACGAGCCGCTGCTGGTGCTGGCGATCGGCGCGGCCACGGATGTGGCGTCCGCCCTCAACATGAGGCCGGACCTGGTCGGCAAGGTCGGCGTGGTGTGGCTCGGCGGCCACTCGTTCGACTTCCCGAGCGCCCACGAGTTCAACCTTGCGGGCGACCCGAACGCCTCCCGCGCGCTGCTCGATTCCGGCGTGGACCTCGTGCTGATCCCGGCGATGGGTGTCTCCTCGCACCTCCTGACCACGGTCGCCGAGCTGGAGCGGGACCTTGAGCCGACCGGCGAGCTCGGCGCCTACCTCACGGACATCGTGCGGGAGCATCACCGTCCGCACTTCGCTTGGGGCAAGGAGATTTGGGACGTGTCCGCCACCGCTTGGGCCATCGAGCCGTCCTGGGTGCCGACGCGGGTGGTGCCCTCGCCGATCCTGAACGAGGACCTAACCTACAGCCACGATCCAAGCCGTCACCCGATCCGGTACGCTTATTTCTGTGGACGCAACGCCGTCTTCGGAGACATCTTCCGGAAGATCGCTGCCAACGGCTAGCCCGGCGGCGGATGGGTCCTCGCTGAACCGCTTTCTGGAGCGGCGAGGTCCGATCTTGGCGGGCCTGCGCTACGGGGCAAGCTCGACGGCGAACTTCGTGGTCGCCGGCGTGCTGCTCGGCATTGCCGTCGCGACGGCTGCGGTTGCTTCCGTTTCCGGGGAGCCAGGGATCTTCGCGGGGGTGGCAGGACCCTTGGGCGGCGCGGTCGCGAACCTGATCGTGGGGTTCTGCATGCGCAGCGCCGCCAAGGGGGAGGTGGGGACGGAGGTGCGCCTCAGCCCGGAGGCCAGGCGTCTGCTGATCCGTTGGATCAAGTCCGCCCACGGTTGGAGGTTCTGGCAGGTCGGCTCGTTCGACCGAGAGACCACGAGCGCGGGG
>DPBN01000377.1:0-3320 GCA_003516955.1 Armatimonadota bacterium
CGCCGCGATCCCCAAGGGCTGGCAGATCGCGGACTGGCACTATGCCGCCCGCCCGGAGCCGGAGCCGTTCCGCAAGAGCCTGCAAGTTTGGAAGGCGGAGGGCTACGAGCCGATCGCGAGCACGTGGTACTCGCCGGACAACGTTCGGTCGTTCACATTGGCCGCGATCCAGGAGGGCTGCGGCGCGCTCCAAACCACGTGGGCGGGCTACACGTCGACCGAGAAGGCGATGCGCGAGCAGTGGCCGCAGGCGGCCGCCTACGTGCTCTCGGCCGACTACGCGTGGAGTGGGCGCAAGGAGCGGATCGCGGAGCTGGACTACGTGGCCGGGGACCTGCTCCGCCGGCTGTACGGCGACCGGCCGGGCCGCGTCGTGCCGCGCCGGGGCTGGTTCGCACTTTGGAAGCCTCTGGGCAAGGAGACGAAAGCCGCCGGCTCGCGCGTTGCGCTCAACGAACCCTTGGCCTTGACCACCGTGGTCGCCGAGGGGGGCAAGAGGCTGCCCGCGGGGGCGCGCCTGCGCTGGGAGGCCAGGGGCGGAACTCTGGTGGTCGCCTTGGACTCCGCCGCCCGCAGCCAAGACGGCGAGCCCGTCGGCCGGCTCACCGTGGTGACCGACCGCGGCGAGAAGTCTCTGGATCTGCGGTACGGGGCGCAGGTGCGTTCCGTCGCCGACCGCGGCGACTTGGCGGAGGCCGAACGCTCGGCGGACGGCCTGTGCCTGGTCCGTGTGCAGCTCGGGGACGGCGTGCGCGTGCGAGAGGTCGTGCTGGCCGCCTCCAACCGCTACTCCGGCCTGCGCCTGCACGGAGCGACGGTCTACTGAGCGTCCCTGGCGCGACGGGCGCGGTCGGCGGCCCCGATCGCAGACCGCGACCACTCGCGGAGGAGCGCAGGGTTGCCCAGGACTTCCTTGGGAACCTCGTAGAAGGCGATGCCCGCCTCGGGAGGGGCGTCCGCGAAGGGCCGGCACCCTGCCCGCAGGAACAGGTCCTCGTTCTCCGAATCGGTCCTGAGGTAGAGGCTGGAGCCTGCCACGATGCCGAACAGCAGGCCACGATGAACCAGCCCCGCGCCGCCGAACATCGGGCGGACCTCCAAGGGGAGTTCCACGGCGAGCGACGCCTCCACGCTGGCGAGGAACTCGGCGGAGTACGGCACGTCAGGGCTCCGGGTACAGGTTGCGGATCAGGCTGCGGACGGTGGCGTCCAGCTCGCTGTCGCGGACCATCATCTCGCCGATCTTGGTGCAGCCGTGGATCATCGACGTGTGGTCCCGGTTCCCGAACAGGGTCCCCAGGTGCTTCCAGCTGGCGTTGGTGATCTCGCGGGCCACGTAGATCGCCACGTGCCGAGCGTGCACGATCGGCGCCCGCCGCGAGGTGCCCAGAATCTCCTCCTTGGGAACCTGGAACCGCTCGGCCACGGCCTGCACGATCTGGTCGAAGCTGGGCTTGGCGACGGCCCCGGCACGGAAGTCGGCGGCCACCCGCTGGGCCAGCTCCAGGTCCATCGGCAGCCCCTCGACGCCGGCGAGCAGGATGAAGCGGTTGAGCGCACCTTCGAGCGTTCGGATGCTTCCGGGAACGTTCTGCGCGAGGTGCATCGCGACCTCTGGATCCAGCTCCACTCCCTCCTGCTGGGCCTTGCTGAGCAGGATCGCGCAGCGCGTCTCGGTGTCGGGCATCCGCACGTCCGCCACCAGCCCCGACTCGAAGCGGGAGCGGAGTCGCTCGTCCAGGATCAGAAGGTCCCGCGGAGGGCGGTCGCTGGTCAGGACGATTTGCTTGCCGAACTGATGCAGGGCGTTGAAGGTGTGGAACACCTCCTCCTGCGTCTTGTCCCGACCGGCGATGAACTGGATGTCGTCGACGAGCCAGACGCCCACGTTGCGCTGGCTCTTGCGGAACTGCTCGATGCGGCCCGTCTGCAGCGACTGGACGAACTCCTCGGCGAACTGCTGGGCGGTGATCAGAAGGGGCCGCAGGGCCGCGTCGCGCTTCAGCAGCTCGTGCGCGATGGCGTGCAGAAGGTGCGTCTTGCCAAGGCCGGGCGGCCCGTAGATGAACAGCGGGTTGAACCGCCTGCCGGGATCCTCGGCGACGGCCTTCGCGCCGGCGTAGGCCAGCCGGTTGCACTGCCCGACCACGAAGGTGTCGAAGCGGTACTTCTCGTTGGGCTGGAACAGAAGCGCCGGCGCCGAGCGCTCGAGCGCCGCGGCCTCCTGGACCTCCGGAGCTTCCCTCCGGGATCCCTTGCCCACCTCCACCTGGAGCTCGATCGCTCGGCCCAGCTCGTCGGAGAGCATCGCACGGAGCGTGGAGGCGAACCGCTCGGCGACCCAGTTGCGCACGAACTGCCCGGGCGCCGTCAGCACCACCGTGTCGCCCCTCAGCTCGCCAGGCTTGAGCGGAAGGATGAACCTGCGGTGCCAAGCGGGCACAATCTCCTCCCGCAGACGCTCCACGACCTGCTTCCACGCCTGGCGGAGGCGTTCTTGCTCGGGGTCGTCGAACAGACTCTGTTGGCTCATGGCGAAACCCGCTCGCTCGGCCCGGGGTCGTCCCTCTCGGAGCGGGACTGCATTATACACGCGCGCTTCGGTGGCGCTCCATCGGTCTGGGCGCCGCAGAGGCCGGGCATTGGTCGTTCTTCGCCATCTGTGGCGAAAGAGAGCGATCTATGGATTCCCAGCGTGCTCGTTCGCCCTCTTTCGATGGTGCCTGGCTCTTGCTGCAGAACCCAATGGACGGTTGTCTACGCGCCCCGCAGAACGGGCTACACTTACGCTCGTGGAGCGGGTGCTTGGGGTGCTGGCGGGCGAGCCTCTTCCCGGTGCAATCCTGCAGGCATGGTGCGATTCGGCCGAGCTCGTTCTGGCTGCGGACGGCGGGGCGGACCGCGTGCTGGCCGTCGGCAGGCGCCCCCACCGCGTCGTCGGAGACCTCGACTCGCTCTCGGAGGCGGCCCGAACGCTCGGGCTGGAGGTCATCCACGACGCGGACCAGGACTCCACCGACTGCGACAAGCTGCTGCGGCTCGCGGGATCCGTCGGCGCGGCGTCGGTCACGCTCGCCTGCGTCGAGGGAGGCTATCTGGACCATCTGCTCGCGGTGCTGGCCAGCGCCGCCCGGTCGCCTCTGGGCGTGCGTCTGGCGCTGCGCACCGGCGTCGCCTGGGTGCTGCGGGGTCCGACGTCGACCGCGATCCGAACCCGCCCTGGGCGCCGGGTGTCTCTCCTTCCGCTCACGCGGTGCCACGGCGTCGGCCTGCAGGGGGTTCGATGGGCGCTCTCCGGGGCGACGCTGGACTGGCTGGGG
>DPBN01000377.1:3424-6338 GCA_003516955.1 Armatimonadota bacterium
CGGACTGGCTGGGGCTGGTGAGCGTCTCGAACCGAGCCGAGTCCGACTCCGTTCTCGCCACGATCGGCGAGGGATCCGCGGTGCTGTTTGCGCAGTACGAGCCGGATGAGGTTCCCTTCTGGTGATGCTGCTCCGCTTCACGGCGCTCGACTACCTCGTGTTCGCCCTGTTCGCGGCGACGCTGCTCGCCCTGGGCTTCTCCGCCCGGCTGAGGGACAACTCCATCCTGCAGTTTCTGGCCGCCGGAAGGCGCCTGACCCTGCCGATGTTCGTCGCGACGCTGGTGAGCACCTGGTACGGCGGCATCCTCGGAGTGGGGGAGTCGGTGTCCTACTTCGGACTCGGCAGCTGGGTGATGCTCGGCTTGCCGTACTACGTGTTTGCTGCCGTCTACGCGCTGTGGTTCGCCGAGCGGGTGCGCGGCGCCGAGCAGATCAGCCTCCCCGAGCGGATGGAGATGCGGTTCGGCCGGCGCATGGCCCTCGTCGGGGCCGGCCTGGTGTTTCTGCTGGCGCTTCCGGCGGCGCACGTGCTGATGCTGGGGGTGCTCGTGCAGGCGTTCACCGGCTGGGCGCTGTTGCCGTCGATCGTCGTGGGCGCGGTCGTTGGCACGCTGTTCCTATACAAGGGCGGTCTGCTGGCCGACGCCCGCGTCTCGCTTCTGGCGTTCGCGATGATGTACGTCGGCTTCGCCGTGATGGTGGCCGCGTGCTTCGCCCGGCAGGCGCCGTGGACCGCTTGGGCCGGTCTGGAGCCGAGGACGCTGCTGGCTTGGGACGGCGGGATGGGGCCGCTCTACGTCCTCAGCTTCTTCCTGTTGGGTGTGTGGACGCTCGTGGATCCCGGCTTCCACCAGCGCGTGGCCAGCGCCGAATCGCCCGCCGTGGGCCGGAAGGGCGTGCTGGTCTCGATCGCCTGCTGGTTCGCGTTCGATCTGCTGAGCATGTCCACCGGGATGTACGCCATGGCTTGGCTGAACCCGAAGCCGGCGACGGGCCTGCAGATCTTTCCGGCGTTCGGCGAGCAGATGCTGCCGCAGGGCCTCAAGGCGCTGTTCGTCTGCGGCATGGCCGGCACGATCGTGTCGGCGATGGTCGGCTACACGCTGGTGTCCGGGGCGACGCTCGGGCGCGATATGGCGGCGCGGCTGCTCCGGTGCGGCGACGACGCGCGGGTCAAGGCGTGGACGCGCGCGGGCTTCGCCGTGTCGACGCTGCTGGCGGTGGCTCTGGCCGCGTGGGTCGAGAGCGTGGTCTCGCTGTGGTATGCGTGGGACGGCGCGGTCGTCGGAGCCCTGCTCGTGCCCGTGAGCCTGTCTTACGGCCTGTTGTGGAGAACGCGGTGTTCCGGCGGATGGATGGCGGCCTCGACGGCCGCGGCCTTCGCCGTGTCGCTGGCGTGGATGATCCAAGGGTTCCGAACGGGGAACACGTCCTTGGACGTCCAGGTCTTGGGACACACGTTCTCGTTGGGTACCGTTCTGCCGGGGCTGGCGGTGTCGCTGTTCGGCATCCTGCTGGGTGAGGCCGCGGCGAGGAGGAGCAAGCATGGACGAACCGATGGATCGACAGGCGGCCGAGGCTGAGGAGGCCTCGGTGGATCAGGAGGCGGCGACCCCGACCGCGCGGCTGATCCTGAAGCGCAACGGGGCTGAGACGGAGGTGGACTTCGTGGTGCACCCGCCTTCGGTGGTGGGGCGGTTCGATCCGGACGTCGGTCCGATCGACATCGACCTCGGTCTGTTGCCGGAGGGCGTGTACGTCTCGCGCCGGCACGCCCGCATCGAGTTCGCCGACGGCGCGTGGCGGATCACGGACTTGGGCTCGTCGAACGGCACGTTCCTGCTGAAGCCCTCGGCCGGGCAGTTCGAGCGGATCCAGGAGGCGGAGCTGGCGGACGGTTCGGAGCTCGCCTTCGGCAACGTGCGGTTCGTGTTCCGCGTGGGCTGATCCGCGCCAGTGGAACCATCCGGCCGTCCGAAGCCGTAGGAAGGCCAGGAGGGTTCGCCCGGACCCGCCGAGGGCTGGTCCCTTGGCGGTAAGGTTCCGCCATGGTTCTCGGTACGTCGAAAAGAGTCGCCTTGGGGATCGCCTTGGCGCTGTGCGCCGTCGCGCCCGCCGCCCAGCAGACGCTCGACCTGCAGCGCTGTCTCTCGCTCGCCAAGGAGAGGAACGGCACCGTCCGCGCGGCGTTCCTCGCGGCGGAGTCGGCGCGCAGCCGCAGGCTCCAGTCGCTGGCCGCCTTCTTTCCCTCGGTCACCCCGAGCTACGAGTACCTCTCGAGCCGGGTGGACCGGGAAACGGGGGCCTTCCGCGGCCTGACGAAGTCGGACACCAACACGAGCGAGGTCGCCGCCCGGTGGCAGCTGCTGGATTCCGGCGAGCGCACGTGGGCGCTGAGCGCCAGCCGACTGAACGAGGAGGCGCAACGGCTCTCGGCCCTGCAGACGCTCCGGCGCGTTCTATTCTCTGTGCACCAGCAGTACTTCGATGCGCTCCGCGCGCACGAGCTGTTGCGCGTCGCCGAGGAGCAGGTGTCGCTGGCCGAGAACATCCTGAACCAGACCAGGGCGCTGGTCGAGCAGGGCGAGAGCCCCGCCAAGGACATCCTGCAGGCTGAGGCGGACTACCTCAACGCGAAGGTCCAGCTGCTCGTGGCCAAGAACCAGGTGGCGACCGCGGAGGCGTCGCTCCGCGCGGCGATCGGCTGGCCCGCCAACGAGCCGCTGCCTGCCTTGGCCACGGTGGCGGAACCCACGGCCGACGTGCCGGAGCCTCTCGACGCCCTTGTGCGGCAAGGCCTCGAGGCCCGGCCCGACCTCGCGGCGGAGCGCCTGCGCACCCGGGCCGACCGGTACGACGTCCTGCGCGCCGACCAAGCCAGCAAGGCCAGCTGGTCGCTCGACGCGAACTAC
>DPBN01000374.1 GCA_003516955.1 Armatimonadota bacterium
TCTCTCCGCCGTTGCGCGCGGCGCTGGGAGCTGCAACCGGCGACTCCTCCGAGGTCGCTGGCGCGTCGAGTTCCTTGCTCCCGTCCTCGAGCGCCTCAGGCGCGACGGGAGCGGTTCCCCGGACGCCGGCCTGCGCACGGGTGGCAGGATCCGTACCCAAGACCTCTGCGTTGCCGGCCGCTGCAGGATGGACCGCCTGGGCCTTCTCTGCTCCGCGACGCTCCTTGTCCACCGGCCGGGCCTCGGGGCGACCGGAGGTCTCCGGCGAGTCCTGGTCGCGTACAGCCGTGGCGTTCGGCGTGGACGGCGCGCCAGGCTGCGCGGATCGCACCGCCGCATCCTCGCCCTGACTTAGAGGAGACGCCTCCGGGCTGTCGACGACAGCGACGGACGGGCCCCGCTGGTCGGTGAGCGATGTTTCCGCGGCTCCACCGGAAGCAGCCTGTCCGAGCCGCCCGGCCATCTCCGTCGGCGCCTGCTCGGTGCCGCCGCCGAAGGCTGACACGGTGCCCGTCTGGCGCGTCCGCGCGATCGGCGCGGCGTTGGCGCCGAGCATCGTTGGAGCCACGAGCAACGGCTCGCGAACGGACGCTGCCGGCTGGCTCGGCTGGGTCCCTTGATGCGGAACGAGGTCGACCGCCTCCAGCTGCGCGAGGGCCGCATCCCTCACCGCGCTCCACTTCGTCCAGTTCCACAGCCTCTTGGGGCCAACGGCGGCATGAGGAGCCTGCTGCCGGGGCTGCACCGAACCGCTCGCGACTGCGGTCCTCGTCTCGCCTTCAGGATCGACGGCATCGCGGTTAGGCGCCTGCGCCGCCGGCGAAGCCTGCGCAACTTCGACCTCCTGCGCGGTGCGGCCGTCTCGAGCCTGCATCGAGCCGTTCGGGGACTCGACGGGCCGAGTCTGGGCGGTCTCGGAATTCGGGCGAGCCTGTCTGCCCTCTGTCGCAGGGCTGGGGGCCGGATGAGTTCGTCCAGTGGGATGTGTCGGCTCCGCCAGGCCACCCGGCTCCCCTTCACTCTTCTGCTCGGTCGGCCGGGGCTGGCCACTGTCGTCCGACGTCTCAGCCGCGGAACCGGAGCCCGCAGGAACCGTGCTTGCCGCTCGGGCTCCGTCCACCAACACTTCCTGTGTTCCGTTCCCGTCCGAGCGATCGACGGTCAGGCGCCTGTCCATCGTCGGCGCGGAGCCGGCCTGCCGGGTCTGCCCCGCCTTCGCACTGCCCTCTTCACCTTCGAGTACGGCATCGCTCGCTGGTCGCCCCGACCGGGCGTTCGCCGGAACGGGTGCCCGCTCTTGGCCGGCCTTCAAATTGGCGTCGGCAGCCAGGGTGCCCCGAGCTGCGGGAGTTGCGACCTCTGCGCGATCCGAAGTCCCAGGGCCGGCGCTCCCTTCCTCGGCGGCGACAGGCCGAGCCGATGGGACTGCGACCGTGCTTTCCGACGCTTCCGAAGAACCGAACCCGTACGAGGGGGCGCCGTCGGGCTCCAGAGACGGGGCCGCATTCGGTCTCCGAGGCTCCAAGCCCGTGAGCTCCATCGGACCTTGAGCGCCAGCACCCTTGCGGGGTTCGGGCTGACGCGTTGCCTGAGCCGTCCCTGGATTCGGAGCCTCCAGCACCGTGATCGTCGTTCCCTCGGGAGCGGCCGGCTCAAGCGAGGATCGCCTCGCCCCCGAACTCGCCTGCTCGGCCTGGATGGGTCGCACGCCCGGCTCCGCCTTGACGGTCGGTCCGATGCCGGTTGCCCGGTCGGCCCGTGCCCGCACGGATGCAGAGCCACCGGCCGCCTTGGCCGATTCGTGGACCGGAACGGACAGGCTCTGTTGCTCGGCTCCTGCAGCCTCGACGGCTTGCTCCGCCGCAGGCTGGGACGCCTTAGCCCGAGTCGTGCCCTCGGCCCCAGCCCGGATAGGGGAGGCCACGCCACTGTCCACGCCTGTGACAGTTGATGCGGGGGCCTTCGCGGACGCCGCTCGCTCCGCGCCCCGCGATCCCGAGCGCCGAGCGGTCCGGTCGGCCTCGACGCGCTCCGTCCTGTTGGAACGGGTTCCGTTCGGACCGGAGACCGGAGCGGGCACGGGCTGGGAGGCGGGCTCGGGCACCGCACCGTCCAAGACAACGTCCTGCCCCGGCTGCCCAGCGGTCCGGGTTGCGCCCTCACCCTTGGTCCGGTCGGCCCCGACGCGCTCCGTCCTGTTGGCGGCGGCATCGTCGGGAGCGGCGGACGGCCCCGCCGGGATGGAGCCCTCTGCGGGCACCCCGGCCGGAACCCTGGAAACGCCGCTCGTTGCGGCCACGCGGCCCTGCGCCGCACCGTCCCCGGAAGGACCGACTGGCGCTTGCGGCTCGTTCGCCGAAGGTTGGGTGACCGCCAAGGGCGCGAGAACCGCCGGGTCGATGGCGAACTTCTTCCGCGTCCTTCGGGCCTTCGCCTCGGGGTTGGGGTCCAGTTCCTGCGGCCGAGCATTCGGCTCCGTGGCCGCAACCTCCCCTTCCCCGACGACCTCCGCCGTCGGGGCGGGATCCCCTGGTGGCGGAGGCTCCAGAAGGAGAATCTCCGCGAAGCCTCCCTCCGCCGCCGGAGCCGGACCTGCCGCCTGGCCGG
>DPBN01000093.1 GCA_003516955.1 Armatimonadota bacterium
GCTGCAGGTGGCCGACCAGCTGGCCGCCAGCTCTACTACCCTGCGCAACGCCGCAGAGCGCCTGCGGTTCTCGCTGGGAATGTTCGCCGTGTCGGCCAACGAGAGCCAGTCGTTCGAGCAGAAGGTTCAGATCTTCAAGCGCGCCCACCTGCGATGGGTCGAGCGGCTCGAGGGGTTGCTCTTCCGGGGCGAGAGGATCGAAGAGAAGGAGCTCGTGTCGCACAAGCAGTGCGCCTTGGGCCAGTGGTACTACAGCTTCGGGGTGAGCCACTTCGGCGACCTGCCGGAGTTCAAGGCGATCGAGCCGCCGCACGAGCGGCTGCACAAGCTCGCGGCGGAAATCCACTCCCTCCACAAGCAGGGCAAGAAGGCTCAGGCCGAGGCCAAGCTGTCGGAAGTCCGTGCGATCAGCAAGGAGATCGTCGCCAAGCTCGACCAGCTCTACGAAAGGGCCCAGCGTCAGGCTCCGCGCGCCAAGGCGGCCTGAGACCCAGCCCCTCCTGCCTCCGCGTCACCCCGGTCCGTGCGCCGGGGTGACGCGCCTTCTGGCTCCATCGTCTAAGCTGTTGGTGGCTGTGTCCGCTGCAGCAGGCAAGGCGAGACCCGAAGAGTTCGATGACGACCTTCTCGTCATCGAACGGTTTCTGCATGGCGACGCCGCCGCCTTCGAGCAGCTGTACCGCAAGTACTACGACAAGGTCTTCGCGATCGCCAAGGGCGTGTTGCTCGATTCCGACGAGGCCGCCGACGCGGTCCAGGAGATCTTTACCCTCGTCTACCGCCATCTCCGGCGCTTCGACCGGCGGTCGAGGTTCAGCACCTGGCTCTTCCGCGTGGCTGTGAACCGCAGCATCCAACAGGCGCGCAAGGTGAGGTACAAGTCGCGGCAGGTTCCGCTGGACGAGGCCTCGGGCCGCGAAAGCATGGACGAGACCCACGAGGAGCCCGCCGACCCCCGCATCCAAGAGGCTCTGGCCAAGCTGCCTCCCGCCGACCGCGCGATCCTGACCCTGTTCTACTGGGACGAGCTGAGCCTTCAGGAGATCGGCGCGAGCATGGGCTGCAGCGTCAATGCTGCCAAGACGCGTCTCTACCGCGCCCGCGAGCGCTTCCGGGCCGCCTACGAGGAGGCGTCCGCATGAACCGCATCCCGCCCGACGTGGATCGCCTGATGTGGGCACTTGCGGACAACCCGGAGCCCAACGCCCTGGACGAGTTCGAGCGGCGGTACCCGGCTTACGTCGGCGAGCTGGGCAAGCGCATCGACATGGTCCGCAGGATGAGGGGCACGCCGCTCAAGCCGGACGCGAACCGGCCCGTTCCGCCGTTCCGACCCGTGCCCGCTGCGCCGGAGTGGTCCCGCCCCGTCTCGGCCGCAGCCTTCGGCCTTCTGCTGTTGGTATTGGCCACGGCGTCGTACTTCGCCACGCGCTGGTACCTGCGTCCGGAGCCGCCCAGCCCGGTGCCGGTCGTGGAGCACCCGCGGCTCGAGCGCCCGGGCGTGCCCGAGGTCGTCTACGCTCCGCCCAAGCGCTTCGAAGCTCCTCGGCCGGCGGAGCCCAAGAGCGAAACGGAGCAGCTGGCGCCGCTGAGCATCCGTCTGGAGCGTGTTCCCCTCTCCGCCGCGCTGGGGGCCATCGCCGAGCAGGCGGGTCTGAAGCTCGTCCTCGCCCCCGGCTTCGAGAGGATCGATGCGACGGTGGATCTTGATCTGGCGGAGGTCCGTCCCATGGACGCCTTCGAGATGCTCGGTCGCCGTTATGGGTTCACCGCCTTCTACCAAGGCAACCGAGAGGTCCTGGTGATCCCAGCCACCCCCAGCGATCCTTCGGCCCCGGAGGGTCAGCCGCCGCGGGAGGGGCAGCCTGCCGAGCGACCCGACCAGAGCCCGCCGCCCATGAACGACCTTTTGCGCACCGATCCGCAGGGCGACCAAGGAGCCGAATTCGGCCGAATCCGTTGCTATACTGCAGTCTAGGCTGCCCAGATGGCGGCCAAAGGGGGAGACGGATGCCGAAGGCTGAGAAAACATCGGACGTGATCGAGGCCCGGGCGGAGTTCGGCCTGGAATGGCTCATCGGGGGTCTGATCGCGCTGGCGATTGGAGTCGTGCTGTGGATCTACCGCGGCGAGGGCACGCTGATCGGGCTATCGCTGCTGCTGCTGATCGGAGGGGGCGGCGCCACGGCCTACGGCACGTACATCCTCGTCAAGGCCAAGAACGTGCCGAGCGTGGACGTGGTCTGTTCCTACTGCCAGAAGGTCAACAAGCTGACCGCAACGCCCGAAGAGGGCTTCCTGTGCAGCTTCTGCCACCGGCGCGTGCCCGTGCGCGACGGACGGCCGCTGCCGGTGTTCCAGGTCCGCTGCGGCTACTGCAACGAGCTGAACTACTACAACGAGACGACCGAGATCCTGATCTGCGAGAGCTGCGACCACGAGATTCCGATCGCACAGGAGGAGGGGCGACCGAAGAAGCACCTCCCGCGCGGCTTCGTGGCCCAAGAGGACCCGAACCTGTACGATCTGGTGCTCGTCGAGGCCAACCCTAAGCACGAGGGACAGATCGGCGCCCTGCAGCACATGCTCGCGCTGAACCGCAACCAGGTGAAGGAGATCATGGCCTCCACGCCGGCGGTGCTCCTGACGGGGATCACTCGCAAGAAGGCGGAGATGCTGCAGGCCCAGCTGGCCGTCCACGACGCGCGGGCCGAGATCCGGCCGACGCAGGGCTGACGCGCAAGCGGCCGAAAGACCCAGCGGGTATTCTACGCTCGGAGGGTGGAACGGGGGTTCCGCCCAAGAGGAACGTGCACCGACAGGGGGTACATCACTGACATGAGCTTGATCAGACACAAGTCCGGTTGCCGCTCGGCGGCCGGCAGCCCGCGGAGGACGTACGCTGCGCTCTTCGCGGGTCTCTTTGCGCTTGCGCCGGGTTTGGCGGCGGCGGCGGAGGGAGAGAACGTCGTCCTCAACTTCACGCAGGGCGACATGATCTACCTCTACATCTCGCTGTTCTTCGGCCTGCTGTCGCTCGCGGTCGGCTTCGTGATCGCCAAGAGCGTCCTCACGCAGGACCCGGGCAGCCAGAAGATGCAGGAAGTGAGCGGCGCCATCAAGGAGGGTGCCCTGGCGTACCTGCGTCGGCAGGTGCAGACGATGCTTCCGTTCGTCGTCGTGCTCGCGATCGGCCTGTTCCTGCTCTACTACAAGACGTGGGGCACCGCGCTGGCCGTGTATCTGGCGATCTGTTTCGTCGGCGGCGTCGCCGCCTCGTACATCGCCGGCTACACCGGCATGCTGATGGCGGTCAACGGCAACTGCCGGACCGCGGCGGCGGCCCTCACGAGCTACAAGAAGGCCCTGGAGACCGCCTTCCGCAGCGGCTCGGTCGCCGGCCTGATCACCGTGGGCATGGGCCTGATCGGCGCCACGATCATCTTCCTGGCCGCCAAAGGCGACGCGATGAAGCTGCTGGTCGGCTTCGGCTTCGGCGGTTCGCTCGCCGCGCTCTTCATGCGCGTCGGCGGCGGCATCTTCACCAAGGCAGCCGACGTGGGAGC
>DPBN01000208.1 GCA_003516955.1 Armatimonadota bacterium
GGCTGGTCGCAAGAAGGCGAGGGAATTGGTCTGCTCCGTGACGGGAAATGTCGGCATCGGGGAGGCTGATGCTTACCGTCTGGCCGTGCGTGCGTTCGCTTCCATCGGATGTCTTTGGTCGCTGGCACAGGGCAAGCCGATTCGGGACGTTGAGAAGGGGTGGTCGGCGAGGGATCTGGATGGGATCTTGGAGCAGATGAGGGATGACTCGGTCTTCTATCTGACGGGCATCGCCCAGCTGCTTGACCTGCGATCGATCTACCGACATCTGAAGAACCGTGGGGTTGATGGGGACAGGATCCGCCAGTATGAGCAGTCCCTCGGGGGCCTGCGGTCGGCATGTCTAGAGGCTGTCGGCCTCATCGCATACTGCTCACCTCTGGGTCCGCTCGTCCTGCGGCTGCGCGGCAGGAAGTCCAAGTCCGTTGTTTCGAGGGCTGGTCTCGCCACTATCCGGAGGCTCGAGAGACTTTGCGGCTCGGACGTCGATCGGTTGAGGGGCCTCTCAAGGGACCAACTGGTTCAGGGAGGTATCCGGGGGCCGGTCGCGGACCGGCTGTTGCGGGTGCTTCACGGTGCAGGGTAACGGAGCGGCTGAGCTTAGGTAACGATCCTATGCCGGATCCTGGGTTACAGGCCCTGTGGGTTCTCCGAGCAGAGCGAGCCTTTCAGAGAAGGGGTGGTTGCTTTCGAGAGAAGCGGTGCGGGGCCGTGAAGCGCCGAGTTGGCTGGTCGTCGGGGACTAGGCGGTCTCCTCGGTCGTGAAGAGGGTGCTCAGCCTCTGGCTGGTCTCCTTGGCGGCGGATTCAAGCAGGTGCTGGTAGGTGCTTGCCGTGAGACTGATACTGGAGTGCCCGAGAACCTTGGACACTGTGGCGATATCCCCACCTTTCGCGATGGCGTGGGAGGCAAAGCCGTGTCGAAGGGCCTGGTGGGGAGGCAAGGGAGGGACTCCAGCCGCCTCTGCAACCGCAGCCAGGCGCTTTCTGAACGTCTCCGGCCGCCATGGGTTGCCGAGCTCGTTCAGGAGCGCCAACCCCAGAGGATTGTGAAGCCCAAGTCCATGGTGCCGGCTCCTCTCCTCCCTTAGGGCCGAGTGAGCGGGTTCCGTGACGAAGACGATACGTCTGGAGGATTCGGTCTTCAAAGGCACGAGAGTGGCTGGTGTGTATCGCGTCTGAAGTTGGTGGGAGACTTCGATACGGCCCGTCTCGTAGTCGGTGGACGCCTCAGTAAGGCCGAGGAGCTCACTCAGGCGAAGCCCGGTCTGCATCCCGACGAGGGCTGCGGCTCTGAGCTCGACGGGCTGGGATGTTAGGGCTCGAAGGAAAGCGCGGGTCTGGCTTTCTGACCAGACCTTCTTGGGTTGTCGCCTGTAGTTCGGCGGATCTACGCCGCCAAGTACCAGATCCGAGATCACTCCCTTTCTCGCGGACCAGCGGACGGAGGCACGGAGAACCTGCCAGAGGAGCATGGCCGACCTGTGCCTGCCCATGTGGACCTCTTTGTCCAGGAGACTCTGAATCTCGAGCGGGGAGAGCTGGTCCATGCGCTTTCTCCCGAGCGGGCTACGGAGGACTCGGGAGTCGACGATAGATCGGTAGGACTCGTAGGTTCTCCTGGTACGGTTGGCCTGGACATGCTGGAGGTAAGCATCCAGGATTTCGGCCAAGGTTGGGGCGCCCACGACCGGTGGTCTGCCGGAGTCGACGAGGGAGCTCATCTTTCGGACGGCAAGCTCTGCGTCCGTCTTGGTCTTGTGAAAGGTGCGCTTTCTCTTCGGTCGGCCATTGGGATAGTAGCCGACAAGAACGTCGGCTACGTACCGCTTGCGGGACTCAGAGAAGTAGACCGAGTTGGTTCCCTTGGTTCGCTTCGATCTTGTTCTGGTGGTGGGCATGATCTTCGCCTGCATCCTCATTGTACGACGGAAAGTGCGACAATGGTGTGATTGAGATAGCTCCGTAGGGATACAGATAAGAACATTTCAGACTTCTGATCGGCTGTAAAAGATACAGTTACGTCTACATAAAGACAACTCACACGCTGACTCTTAATCAGCGGGTCGAAGGTTCGAGTCCTTCACGGCCCACCACCTTTCAGGTTCAAAGCGCTACAGGATCGGTGGCGAAAGAGTACGTCCACCCGCCGGGTGTAGCCTGTGGTGTAGCCTATGGGATCGCGCTCGCGCGTTTCCTTGGGGGCCGTTGGGGGGAGCCCTGCGGGCCGCCGCGGGCGACAGGCGCGTCGGGGGACCCGGAGAGACGAACGGCATCTGGGTCTCCAGCGGGGCAGGGCCGGCCGGTGGAAGGCGCATCGGCCCGCGGGGTGGTAGCCCGTCTCGATCGTGGCCGGGGTTCGACCACTAGAGCCAGGAGGAGCCCTGTGAGCCATACTTGCCTGTCTCGCGAGGATGGACGATGCAGGAACAGAAGCCGCTGGTTGGCGTGATCATGGGTTCGAAGAGCGACTGGGACACGATGCGCCAAGCGTGCGAGGTGCTCGAGCAGTTCGGCGTGCCGTACGAGAAGAGGGTGGTCAGTGCGCACCGCACGCCCGAGCTGATGGCGGAATACGCCCGCACGGCCCGCGACCGTGGACTGGAGGTGATCATCGCCGGGGCCGGAGGAGCCGCGCACCTGCCCGGCATGACCGCCGCCCACACGACCTTGCCGGTTCTCGGCGTGCCGGTGCAGAGCAAGGCGCTGAACGGTCTGGATTCGCTGCTGTCGATCGTTCAGATGCCCGCCGGGGTGCCGGTGGCGACCTTGGCGATCGGCCAAGCCGGAGCGCGCAACGCCGGACTGCTGGCCGTGTCGATCCTGTCGATCGGCAGACCCGAGCTGGCCCAGGCGCTGCAGGCGTTCCGCGATCGGCAAAGGGAGTCCGTGCTGGGGGACGCGCTGGAATGAGCCCGATCCCGCCCGGATCCACCGTCGGCGTGCTCGGCAGCGGCCAGCTCGGCAGGATGCTGGCGATCGAAGCCCGTCGGATGGGTTACAGGGTGCACACGCTCTCGCCGGACCGGGACAGCCCGACGGGGCAGATCGCGGACCGGGAGGTGGTGGCCGATTACGAGGACCTGGACGCCGTGCGCGAGTTCGCGTCCCGCGTGGACGTGGTCACGTTCGAGTTCGAAAACGTCTCCTCGGCTGCGGCCGATGCCGCGGAGGTGTTCGCGCCGGTCCGTCCGTCCGGCGCCGTTCTGCACACGACGCAGAACCGGCTGAGGGAGAAGCGGTTTCTGGAGCGGGGCGGGTTCCCCTGCGCCCGGTTTCGCGAGGTCGGCTCGCCCGAGGAGCTGGAGGTTGCCGCGAGGGCGGTCGGCTTTCCCGCCGTCCTCAAGACGGCGGGATTCGGCTACGACGGCAAGGGGCAGAGGGTGGTTCGCTCGTCCGCGGAGCTTCAGTCGGCGTGGCGCGGGCTGGGGGGCACGGTCGCCATCTTGGAGGAGCTCGTGGAGTTCGAGCAGGAAGTGTCGGTCGTGGCGGCGCGGGGGCTGGATGGTTCCTTCGCGCACTTCGGCCCCGTGGGAAACACGCACCGGAACCACATCTTGGACGTCACGGTGGCCCCGGCTCCCTTGCCTGAGGCCTTGGCCGCCGAGGCTGTCGATTTGGCCCGCGGGATTCTGGAGGCTTTGCAGGTCGTCGGCGTGCTGTGCGTGGAGATGTTTCTAGCGCCGGGAGGACGGCTGCTGGTGAACGAGCTAGCTCCCCGGCCGCACAACTCCGGGCACTACACCATCGACGCGTGCGCCACCAGCCAGTTCGAACAGCAGCTGCGCGCCGTGTGCGGCCTCCCGTTGGGCTCGCCGATACAGCTCTGTCCCGCGGCCATGGCCAACCTGCTCGGCGACAAGTGGAGCCATGGAGAACCGAACTGGGAGGCGGCGCTGCGCTTCGATCGGGTGAAGCTCCACCTGTACGGCAAGGCGACGCCAAGGCCCGGGCGCAAGATGGGGCACCTCACGGCCTTGGCGGAAACGGCGGAGGCTGCCGAGGCGAGGGTGCGCGCCGCCCGCGAGGCCCTCACAGCCCAGCCCTAGCCCGCACGTTTCGGTTTTCGGATCGTCCGCACCCTTGACTTGTTGACAGAAAAAAACGACATACTCCTCAGCAAGGAGGCGCGTTTGAGGATGCGAACAAATCTGGCTTGGTGGGTGCTTGCCTGTTTGCTCGGACTCTGCGGCATGGTCGGCTGCGGAGGAGGAGGCGGCGGCAGCTCGGTTCC
Source organism: Armatimonadota bacterium (assembly GCA_003516955.1). GTDB lineage: Bacteria > Armatimonadota > Fimbriimonadia > Fimbriimonadales > Fimbriimonadaceae > UBA8783. Next base: position 4,234 of record DPBN01000208.1, read on the forward strand.
GTCCGTGTACCGCGGCACGTGGTACGGCGGCTTCACGGACGCCGACGGCAAACTCAACGTGATCGAGATGGAGGTCTCGGACAGCGGGGCGGTGTCCGGAAAGGCTCGCGAGCCCGGCACCGCAGCCACCGGGGCACTCATCACGACCCTCTCCGGCAAGCTTGCGACCGGCGGCGGCATCTCGCTGAAGCTGAAGAACCCCGACGGTAGCACCCAAACCGTGAGCGGCACCGCGAGCCTGTCGGCGAGCGGCGCGGTGCTCACCGTGGAGCTTGTTCCCGACCCGACGAAGCCGAACGAGACGATCGCCATTCCGTTCGATCGTCCGCGAGCGACGGACATCCCCGGGCCTCTCAGCGGGGAGATCCAGATTCAGGTGGCTCCCGGCGACGTCCGCACGATGACGCTGCAGTCCGCCCTCGGCGTCGTCGGCGGG
>DPBN01000209.1 GCA_003516955.1 Armatimonadota bacterium
ATCAACCGCGCCACGCCCAAGACGCAGTCCGCGCTGCTGGAGTCGATGGAGGAGCGGCAAGTGACGGTCGACGGCGAAACCCGCCCTCTGCCCGTGCCGTTCTTCGTGATCGCCACGCAGAACACCATCGAGATGACCGGCACCTACCCCCTGCCCGAAGCCCAGCTGGACCGTTTCTTCGCGCGCATCTCCCTGGGCTATCCCGACCGGGACAGCGAGGTGCGCATCCTCGGGGAGCAGCGCCACGCCCACCCGCTGGAGACGGTGCGGCAGGCCATCGCCCCGGATGAGTTGGTGGAGCTCCAGGAGGCCGTGCGAGAGGTGTTCGTCGCCGAGGCGGTGAGGGCGTACATCGTGGACGTCGTCCAGGCCACGCGCGAGTCGGCGAGGCTGATGATGGGCGCGTCGCCGCGAGGCTCCTTGCACCTGATGCGCGCCGCGCAGGCCCACGCCGCCATGGAGGGAAGCGAGTTCGTTCGGCCGGAGGACGTCAAGGCGATGGCCGTGCCGGTCCTGGCGCACCGCGTCCTCGGGCAGCCGGACCTCGCTCTGCGGGGCTCGAGCGCGGAGGACGCGATCCGCGAAGCGCTCGAGTCGGTCCCCGTCCCCGTGACCCGCACCCTGGCATGACCTCCGAACTCCGGAACGTCTCGAACATCGCGCTGACGACGTCGGCGCTGTTCCTCATCGTGGTGGCGATCGCCCTCAACTCGCCAGTGCTGTTCTCCATGTCCTCGGCGATGCTCGGTCTGCTGGGGGTGGCCCACGTGCAGGCGCGCCTCTCGACGCTCGGCCTGCGGTTCCGGAGGAGGCCGATGCCCACCGTCCGCCAAGGCGAGAGCGTGCAGGTGGAGATCGAGGTTTGGTCCGACCGCAACATGCGCCGACCCCTCGTCATGGTCCAAGACAGGCTTCCGGAGGCGTTGCGGGCGACCAACGTCAGCCCCAGCGTGCCCGTCGCCCCCGCGCCCGGCGAGAGGTGCGTGACGAGCTACCGCCTTCGCCCCATGCGCCGGGGAGTGTTCCGCTGGTCCACGGTGGAGGTCACGGGGAGCGACCCGCTCGGCCTGATCCGCGCCACCAAGCTCGTCAGGGTCGATCCGGAACCGCTCACCGTTCTGCCGGCCCCCATCCCGTTCCCTCTCCGCCTTCCGCGCTCGGCGGGCTGGGGCGGCGGCGAGGCCGACCATGGGCCGTCCCGAGGCTCCGGCGTGGACCCCAGGGGCATCCGCGACTACCAGAGCGGCGACAGCCTCCGCCACGTGCACTGGAGGTCCTCGGCGCGCTCCGGCAGGCTGCTCGTCAAAGAGTTCGAGGTGGGGCTGTACGCGGACGCCACGGTGTTCGTCCAGAACTCGCTCGGCACCGCGGCGAGCGTCAGGGGGCACGTGGCCCTGGATCTGCTCTGCGGCTTCGCCGCCTACCTGGCCGAATCGTTCCTCGGCCAAGGCCTGGAGGTGCATCTGCCCGGCCTCGACGCCCAGGCCAAGAGGACGCCGCCTCAGATGCGCCTGATGGAAGTCCTGCGCGAGCTGGCTGCGGTTCAGCCCTCTCCCGAGCCGCTGGGAACCCGGGTCGCGGCGCAGATCGGCTCCATCCGCCCCGGGTCGTCGGTCTACCTGTTCCTTGCGGAGGCCGACGACACGCTGCCCCACGCCGTCCGCCTGCTGCGGAGCCGCGGTTGCTCCATCTACGCGCTCGCCCTTCCGCCTGCGTCCGCAGACCCCCGGCTCGGCGGCTGCGACACGGAGTTCCTCGCCCACCTGCGCCAGGCCGGCGCCGACGCCTCCTATCTGCCCGAGGTGCCCGAACCATGAACAGCAAGGCCCTTCAGCCCGGCCCGATCGACTTCCTGCTCGCCGCTCTCGCGGCCTCGTGCGCGGTGTACGCCGCGGGCATGGGCGTCTACAAGCCCTCGATCGCGCTGTTCGCGGTCGGTGGGATCGCCGCAGGCACCCTGGTCGGTTTCCTGCTGTCGAGCTTGGTTCCCTCGCTGCGGAGCGGCGGGAGCTTCCTGTACGTGTGCGCGGTGGCGGGAGCGGTGATCCTGGCGCCCGCCCTCAACCGGATGCTGCCGGACGGCGGATTCCCCGAGATGCTCGTGATCGCCACCGTGCTGATCTGGATGGCGATCCTCGGCGCGTTCTTCGCGTGGAACGAGTCGTCGATGCTGTTCCAGTCGGTTCCGTCCGTGGCGCTGTTCGGCATGGTCGGCGCCTGGGACACCTTCGCCGGAGCCAAGTGGCTGTTCTACCTGTACATCGTCCTCACCGCCGCCCTTCTGGCCCGAGCCCAGCGCCGCCTGATGCTGCGCTACGCGCACGCCGCCGGGGTGAAGAGCGAGCAGCGGCTCGAGCTGGGGCCGTGGCGCGGCAAGGCCGGGTCGCTGTGGTTCGCGGCCATGGCCGGCGGCGTGCTGGTGACCGGCCTCGTGGGCGCGCCGGTCATCCAGCAGACCGTGGAGCCGGTGACGCGCAACCTCGGTGTGACCCTGCCCAAGGCCGTCGTCACTCCCACGCCCACCGTGGCCAGCTCTAACCCGCTCACCGAGTCCACCGAGTATCGCGTGGGCAAGGGGCCGGTGTTCCTCAGCAAGGCCGAGCTGATGCGGCTGGACCTCTCCGATCCGGGCCCTGTCTACTTGCGAGCCTACAGCTACGAGGCCTTCGACGGGAACCGGTGGTCCAAGGACACCGGCCAGCTCTACCCGATGGGGGGCTTCGGCCGCTGGAACCCGATGGCCACCAACTCGAGGGAGCAGAGCGCGGACCTCGGCCCTGCGGCCACCCACCTGCGCGAGATCCGCTATCACTTCCGCATCACGGGGATGCTGCGCGGCTCGTTCCCGGCCCCCGGCGCGATCGTCGAGCTGCAGCCGCTGCTGGCCAGGGGGCAGAGGTGGCGGGCGTCAGACATCTCGCCGGGCAGCCTGACCTTCCGGGCGACGGCGCTCGCGCCAGACCCGGAGTTCCAGCCGACGGAGGCTCCCCGCTTCCTTCCGGAGGACGTGTTCCGGGGTGTCTACGGGCGCAGCGACGAGGCCACGCTGCGGGTTCGCCAGTTCGCCCGAAAGGCCGCCCAAGGCGCGAGGAACGACTACGACGCGGCGCTCCGGCTGGAGCGAGCCATCGGCGAGCAGGCGCTCTACAACACCGACGCGCCGGCGGTTCCCTCCGGCGAAAACGCCGTCGACTGGTTCCTGTTCGAGTCGAAGGAGGGCTACTGCGACCTGTACGCCAGCGCGATGGTGGTCGGCGCCCGGTCGCTGGGCTTGCCCGCGCGGTACGTCACGGGCTTCCTCGCCGGGCAGGAGAAGGACTCGCGCGACGAGAACGGCTGGCTGGTGGTCCGGGAGTCCGACGCCCACGCCTGGGCCGAGGTGTATTTCGACGGCGTCGGCTGGGTGCGGTTCGATCCGACGGCCTACGCGCGGGTTAAGAACGGCGACACCTCCGCCGACCGCCAGACGCCCGCCTGGTGGCGATCGGAGCAGGGCCGCAAGATCATCGTGGGGGGCCTGGCCGGCACGGCCGTGCTGGGGCTGCTGTTCGGCCTCGTCGCCCGGCCCCGGCCGAAAGCTCCCGCAGGCCCGGTTCTGGACCGAGAGCTGGCCAAGGCCGTGGCGGCCTTCGAAGCGGCCCTTCGGGGCGCAGTGGACCGGCCGCGCCGACCGCACGAGACGCTCGCCGAGTACGCGGAGAGCGCCCGCCACAGGCT
>DPBN01000331.1 GCA_003516955.1 Armatimonadota bacterium
ACGGGCAAGCCCGCCGGCCCGCCGTTCGGTTGCGGCCGCGCGGAAGCGATCCAATCGCGGAGCCCTCCGTCGCCGGTCACCACGGCGCGCGCCCCCTTCGCCGCGACGACCCGCAAGCCCGGGAAGGAGTCGCTGTGCGCCGCGGCCAGCGCAACGGAGCACCACGGCACCTCATGGCCCTCGCCCGGGCGCAATCCTGCTCCGGCGAGCGGCCAGTCGCCGGCGAGGTTCGCCAGATAGGCCTCGGTGGTCGGTGGCGCGGACGGCACGCACCGCGCGAACGGGCCGAGAGCGAGCAGAGCCGGGAGCTCGGAGTGAGGTCCGGCCGGCGTGTCCACCGTCAGCGATGAGAACGAACCCCTCACCCAGCCGTGGGCCTCGGCGGCCTCTCCAAGCTTCGCCGCCCAGGCCTCCAGCAGGTCCCGCAGCAGGCGCGAATCCTCGCCCGGCTCGGCCTCGTCGGCCACGCGCACCACCGACGCTCCCGGAACTCGGACCGCGGGCTCTTGGGCGCCCCCCGGCTTGGGCACGATCAGCAGCACTTGGTCGTAGGGTCCGCGGAACACGCGGTCCTCCGCATCGAACGTCCCGCGGTTCGTCCGGGCGGCCACGAAGCGCCCCGCCTCCTTCTGAAGGAAGGCCACATCGACCGCTGGCTCCTCAACCTCCACATCCAGGGCGAGCCGGATTCGGCCCCCCGAGAACGCCTCGGCCGCGACCGCGAGCCGACCCAGGCTCTGGAGCGCGAACTGCAGCCGGCTCGGTTCGAGCGTCGCCCGCCGCTGCACGAGCATCGCTTCGGTCTCCACGAGGTCGTCCCACCGGCGGAAGACGAACGCCTTGACGCGCCACACCGCCGGGTCCGTCACGGCCTTCTTCTGCGCCCGGCGATAGAGCTCGGCCAGGTCGGACCACCCTCCGCGGTCGGCCACCCGCGCGAACGGGAGCCCATCCTCGCCCAGCAGGTAGCGCCAGCCGCCGTCGCTCAGCACGGACGCCCCGGGCAGCGGATCGAAACCGCCCTCGGGAATTTCGACCCTCACCTCCCTGCCTCCCATGCGCACGTCGACGGCGAGGGGCGGAACCGAGGATCCCTGGGCGAGAGTCCCGGCCGCGGCGAGGGTTGCGAGAGCCAACATCGGTTTCAGTCCAGAATCTCGAACAGGCGAATGTCGAGAGGATCGGCCGATCCGCCGTCCCCTCTGCTGTATTGGAGCGCCTGCGCGGCGCCGAGGGTGCTCAGGTCTTGCGGCATGCGCGAGATCAGGTCCAGAACCACGGCCTTGATCCGCTCGGAGTTCGTGCGGAACACCTCGAGCACGTCGTGCGCGGTCACCGCCGAGGCGTCCGCCACCACGCCGCAGTCGTAGTCCGTGATCAGCGAGATGTTCACGACGGCCATGCCCAGCTCCCGGCAGAGGTAGGCCTCCGGGTACTGCGTCATGTTGATCACCTGCCAGCCCATGCTGGTGAACCACATGCTCTCGGCCTTGGTGCTGAAGCGCGGGCCCTGGATGACGACCACCGTGCCGGTCTCGTGGCACGGGATGCCGTGGTCCCGGATCGTCTCGATCGCCAGCTTCCGCAGAACCGGGTCGTAGGTGTCGGCGGGCGAGACGTGCGTCACGATCGGGCCCTCGTAGAACGTGTCCTTGCGACCTGTGGTCCGGTCGACGAACTGGTCGCACACCACGAAGTCGCCCGGCTTCACGTGGGCCTGCAGCGATCCGGCGGCGCAGGGGCTGATCACCGCCCGCACGCCCAGGGCGCGCATCGCCCAGACGTTGGCGCGGTAGTTGATGAGGTGGGGAGGGATCGAGTGCTCGCGGCCGTGGCGAGGCAGAAACGCCACCTTGCGGCCGCCGACGCTGGCCAACGCGATCTTGTCGCTCGGCGGACCGTAGGGCGTGTCCACCTTCACCTCACGCACGTCGGAGAGCAGGCTGTAGAAGCCCGAGCCCCCGAAAACGCCGATCTCGGCTCTCGGTTCCATCTTGTTCATCTTCCGGTCAGCAGGTTCGAAACGCTCTTGATGAGGGTGTCCACGCGCGAACCCTTGCGCAGGGCGACGTCGGGGTTCAGGCCGAACACGTGCTTGCCGGAGACCGCCTTCAGGCTCTTGAAGCGCTGGTCCTGCAGGAACAGCGTCGGCTCCCCGGCCACGAACACGAAGTCCGGGTCCTGGGCGACCAGGGTTTCGGCGTTGAGCGGCTCGAAGCGGTCCGATTCCGGCCCCAGCACCTTGGCGCCGCACTCTTCGAACACCTTGGCGAGGAAGCTCGCCGTTCCGGACACCATGTGCTCGGATCCGGAGCCCGGCAGGATGATGGCCACGGTGGGAGGCGCCTTCGGACGCTGGACCCTGGCCAGGGCGCGCGCCGCCTCGATCTTGTCAACGTAGTCGCTGGTGCGCGACTCCGTGCCGACCAGCGACCCCAGCCGGAACAGCTCCCGCTCGAACTCGGGAATGTCCTTCGCCTTCAGGCCGAACGTTGGGATGCCCAGCTCCTTGAACTTGGCCATGTCCGCCTCGGAGAGGATCTCGGCGTCGTAGACGACTAGATCGGGCTTCACCGAGGCCACCTTCTCGTAGTCCGGCTTGATGCCCGACATCACCACCTGCACCTTGCCCACGTAGGGCGGGTAGTTGCAGCTGGCGGTGCGGCCGACCAGGATATCCGTCCTTCCGTAGACCGTCACGATCTCCGTCAGGCTCGGACTGAGGCTGACCACCTTCTTGGCGACCTTCGGCGGCTGGATCTGGTTCGGCTCGGGCTGGCACCCGACGGCGAACAGCAACGCGGCCAGCAAGGCCCATCCTGCGATGCGCATGGCCCATTCTAGCAAATCGGCGGGCCTCCGCCGGCTTCGGCGGGGACCCAATCCGGCGCACCGGCCGTCCACAGGGCGCGTAGGTACCATGGAGGAACCATGCCGGTCACCGAACAGGACGTGCTGCAAGCCCTTCGCGCCGTGCGCGATCCAGACCTCCACCGGGACATCGTCTCGCTCGGCTTCGTCAAGGACCTCGAGGTGTGCGGCGGCGCGGTGGCGTTCAAGATCGAGCTCACCACGCCCGCCTGCCCCGTCAAGGACCTGCTCAAGCGGCAGGCCGAGGAGGCGGTGCTGGCCCTGCCCGGGGTGACCGGGGTCGAGGTCCAGATGACCGCCCGCGTCGTCGGGCGGGAGACGAACCTCGACAACCCGATCCCCGGCGTGGCGCACTGCATCGCCATCGCCAGCGGGAAGGGGGGTGTGGGCAAGAGCACCGTCTCGGTGAACCTCGCCATCGCCCTCGCCCAGAGCGGGGCGCGCGTCGGGCTGCTCGACGCGGACGTCTACGGTCCCAGCATCCCGCTCATGATGGGCTGCGCGAACGAGCACCCCGAGGCCCGCAACCAGGAGATCGTGCCCATCGAGAGGCACGGCGTCAAGATGATGTCGATCGGCTTCCTGATGGAGGAGGGCCAGGCCGTGCTGTGGCGCGGGCCGATGGTCGCGGGCACCGTGCGCCAGCTCCTGGCCGACGTGGACTGGGGCGAGCTGGACTACCTGCTGGTGGACCTGCCCCCCGGCACCGGCGACGCCCCGATGACCCTCGCCCAGACCGTGCCGCTCACCGGCGTCGTGATCGTCACCACGCCCCAGCACGTGGCCGCCAACATCGCCGCCAAGTCGGTGCAGCTCTTCCGAAGGCTCAACGCGCCGCTGATCGGCGTGCTCGAGAACATGGCGGGCTTCGTGTGCCCCAACTGCGGCACGGTGACCCAGATCTTCTCCGGACTCTCGGGGGAGGAGCTGTCGCTCCGGTACGACCTGCCATATCTCGGGGCGATCCCGCTGGACCCCGCCGTGAGCGCGTCGTCCGACGACGGCACCCCCAGCCTGGTTCGATTCCCCGACTCGCCGCAGGCCAAGGCGTTCCGCGACATCGCGGGGCGGCTCGCCCAGCAGGCGAGCATCTCCACGCACGTTTCGCCCGCCGGCGTCTCCTTCGAGAGGTCCTGAGCCGTGGCGATCCGGATCGTCGTGCTGGACGGCCATACGCTGAACCCCGGCGACCTGTCTTGGGAGCCGGTGGAGGCGCTGGGCGAGCTCACGGTGCATCCCCGCACCGCCCCCGAGGAGACCGTTGCACGGTGCCAGGGCGCCCAGGCCGTGCTGACGAACAAGGTTCCGCTGGGCCCCGCCGAGTTCGACCGTCTGCCCCAGCTTCGCTACGTGGGCGTGCTGGCGACCGGCTACAACATCGTGGACGTGGCCGAGGCCGAGCGACGCGGCATCACGGTGACGAACGTTCCCGAATACGGCACCCGCTCCGTGGCGCAGTTCGCGTTCGCGCTGATCCTCGAGCTGGCGCACCGTGTCGGCCGGCACAGCGACCTCGCGAGGGGCGGATCCTGGTCCGCCAGCCCCGACTTCTGCTTCTGGGAGGGCGAGCTGGTGGAGCTGGAGGGGCTGACCTTGGGCTTGATCGGCTACGGGCGGATCGGCCGCGCCACCGCCGCCCTGGGCACGGCGTTCGGGATGCGCGTGCTGGCCCACGACCCGTCGGTCGCCGAGGCCGACGTTCCGATGGTGCCCCTGGAGCGGCTGCTGAGCGAGTCGGACGTGGTCTCGCTGCACTGCCCGCTCACGTCCTCGAACCGAGGCATGATCGATCGCGCCGCCCTGGAGCGCATGAAGCCGACCGCGTGGCTGATCAACACCGCCCGGGGACCGCTGGTGAACGAGGTCGACCTGGCCGAGGCCCTGCGCAAGGGAACCATCGCCGGCGCGGCCCTCGACGTGCTGTCCGTGGAGCCGCCGAGTTCGGACAACCCGCTGCTCTCGGCGCCGAACTGCATCGTCACCCCCCACATCGCCTGGGCGACCCGCGCCGCCCGTGCCCGTCTGATGGCCACGGTGGCGGACAACCTCCGGGCGTTCCTGGAGGGCAGACCGCAGAACGTGGTTCGCGCCTAGCGGCGGAGGGTTCGGAGAAGCGACCGGACCAAGGCCTTGGCGAAGCGCGGGTCGTACATCCGATCCGCGGCCCGCAGCAGCAGCGGCACGGCCTCCTGGAGCGGAAGGTTGTCCGCGGCGTTGAACAGCACGTGGCTACGCAGGCGCGCGGCGTCGGCTCGCGGAAGGAACTCCAGGCCCCTGAGAAGCGCGTCCAGGTTCTCCACCACGCGACGCGGATTGCGGCTCAGCGACCCCGGGTGGCACAGCCAGAACGTGTGGGGCTGATGGAGCACCCAACCCGGTCCCCGGCGGTGCAGCACGCGGATCCAGAAGTCGAGGTCCTGCTGACTGGCCAGTTCCTCGCGGTACCCGCCGACCGACTCGAACACCTCCCTCGTCACCGAAGCGGTGGATCCGCCGTACCAGAAGGTGCGGCCGCACACGTGCTTCCAGCCGATCGGCCCCCCGAGGGCCGGCCCGCTCAGGCCGAGCCGGCGACCGTCCGGCGTGACGCGGACCGCCGGATCGAAGACCAGGCTCGGCCCCCGCTCGCCGTGCGTGCGCAGGTGGGCCGCGATCTTGCCCGGCGCGAACCAGTCGTCAGCGTCCAGGAAGAACAGGACGTCCGCCGCCGTCGCCCGTGCGGCGGCGTTCCGGGCGACGTTCGCGTTGGCCTTCGGCAGGCGGAGGACCCTCGCCCCTTCGCGCTCTGCGACGGACGCCGTGCCGTCCGTGCTTCCGTCGTCTCCTACGACGACCTCCACGGGCGCGGGGTCTTGCTCCAGCGCCGACCGCACGGCCTTGGCGATCGTCCCCTCGGCGTTGTGGGCCGGGATCGCCACGGCCACCGATCGCTCAACCATGAGAGCCTCCGGAGGAAGGCCGCTTGCCGGCCAGGAAGCTGGCCGCGGAGAGCGCCCCCACCCACAGCAGATGGGGGTGGCGAGCCACCAGCCGCGCCGTGCGACCCAAGCGGCCGGGACCGCCCTGGAACAAGGAGGCGAACAGAATCCGGCGGCCCAGCTCGAACTGGCCCCACAGCGCGTCCCACCGGTACTGGAGCGGCCGCTGGGCGTAGGCGGCGTTCTTCAGCCGCACCCGCCTGGCCGCGTCAAGCATCCGCTCGAAGTTCGACGACATCTGTCCCTCGCTCACACGGTAGCAGACCTGCACGCTCGGGTCGTAGCCGATCGCGTAGCGGGACGCCACCCGGATGACGAAGTCCCAGTCCTCGCAGCTGCGGAGCAGCGGATCAAAGCCCCCGCAGCGCTCGAACGCCTCCCGGCGGAACGTCCAGCCGACCGGCGGACCCCAGTTGCGGCGCACGGCTTGGCGGAAAGGAGGCAGGGCGCCCACCCTCCTGAGCTCCGGCACCCGGTCGCGGGGCCTCCCCTCGGCGTCGATC
>DPBN01000293.1 GCA_003516955.1 Armatimonadota bacterium
TGGCGGCGGTGGGCACCCAGCGCCGCCTAGCCGACGAGGAGGAGCGGTGGATGCGCCGCATCCGGTTCGAAGACGCGTTACGCACCCTCCTGCGGTCGGCCTATCTCGCCGAGGGAGTCGATCGCACCGATACCTACTTCCTGGCCTACGCGGGGGCGAACGCCGCCGATGGCACGGTCGCCGACACCGTGACGTTCACGGCCCTCGGGCTGAGGGTCCCGTTCCGCGCCGCCACCAGCGCGGACGACTTCGAGACCCGCAACGAGCAGATCGGACCCGTGGGCGGGCTTCGGGAGGTGTCGATCAGCACGACGCCGGTCAACCCTCCGGGCAACGAGCAAGGCGCGTTCCTTCGTGAGCAGACCCCCGCGGACGGTCTTCCGGACGAGGGAGGCTACGAGAGGGTGCTCTGGGACGAGGTCGAGTCGCTCCAGTTCGAGATGTGGGACGGCACGGAGTGGCGCACCGACTGGGACACGACGGCCGACGACCAGCTGGGCCTGCCGCTGGAGGTCCGGGTGACCTACACGCTGCGGGACGACCCGGACGTCAGCCGCTCGTTCACGGTCCGACTCCGGAGCGCGGAGGCGCTGCAGGCGCGGATCGAGGCCCAGAACCAGGCCCAGCAGGGAGGCGTCCAGCCGTGAGGCTCCGAGGTGGCGCGATGGTTCCGGCGCTCGCGCTGCTCAGCGCGATTGTGGCCGTGCTGGCCTCGATCGCCGCGATGCAGAGGGCCTCGGTGGAGGCCGCCACCAACCGCGTGCAGACCGAGCGCGCGCGGATGGCCGCCGAATCGGGCCTCGAGCGCGCTCTGGCGGCGCTGGAGAGCGTGCAGATGGGCCTCGTCCGGAGCGATGACGAGTGGGCCGCCTTCGGCCGCGGCGAGGAGAACTACCTAGTGGACGGCGGGTCGTTCCGCGTGGAGATCGTGGACGCCTGCTCGCGCATCGACGTCAACACGGTGGACCAGGCCCAGCTGGAGAACCTAAACCTGACGAGCGAGCAGATCGACTCGCTGCTCGACTGGCGCGAGCCGGAGCTCGTTCCCAGACCCGAGGGTGGCAAGGACGAGTTCTACAACAACCTCTCGGAGCCGTACAACACCAAGCTCAAGGCGTTCGACAGCGTCGACGAGCTTCTGCTGGTCAAGGGCTGGGACGGTCCGACGCTGTACGAGCCGCTCGGCGCCTCGCAGGCCACGGGCCCGGTCTTCGGTTCCGGTCTCGAGGAGGTTCCGCTGAGCGAAATGCTGACCACGGACGCCTTCTGCCGGAACCTCGCGCCGGACGGCGAAGCCAAGCTGAACGCCAACACGGCCGATGCGAACCAGATGATCCAGCGGGGCGTTCCCACCCAGGTGGCCCAGGCGATCGTGCAGCGCCGCACCCAGCAGGGCACCTTCGCCTCCATGTCGCAGTTGCTCGCGGTGCCGGGGGTCAACCTGAGCAACGCGGGAACCATCCTGGACGTTCTCACCGTAACCGGTGATGCGGAGATCCGGGGGAAGATCAACCTGAACACCGCCGGCCAGGCGGTTTTGGAAACGATTCCCGACCTCGGCTCGGACGTGGCGCAGTCGATCGCCAACCAAGGAGGCTTCTCGTCGTACAGCGAGGTGGCCTCGATCTCGGGGGTCGACCTGAGGGTTCTAGGGATCCTCGCGGACCGGACTACGCTGGGCTCGAGCTCGTTCCTGGTCCGGGTGGTCGGAACCGCGGGCAGGGCGAGCGTCGCCCTGGAGGCGGTCGTCCGGAACCGCGCCGGAAGGTGGGTCGTGGAGAAGGTTTCGCAGCCTCCGTTCGGCGACATGGCCGCGCGGTGGGGATGGGTCGAGGAGACGTCGAACGAGGTGGACTTGAGGAGCGAACAATGAGTCGGGGCGGTTCGGCGAGGCCGGCGTCGGTGGCGGAGTGGTCGGCCGGCGGCCTGCGGAAGATCGACGGGAGGGTGGCGACGGCCGGCTCAGCGGGGCTCGCCTCGCCGATGCTGGTGGCGCTCTCGCGCCGATCGGTGTTCGTTCGCGCCGTGCGCGTTCCGAACGTCTCGGAGGAGCTGGTGCGGCAGGCCCTGCAGTTCCAGGTCGGGCAGCTGTTCCCTGTTCCGGCCACGGAGCTAGCCTGGGACTTCGTGCTCGGCACCCATCACGACGCCGAGGGCCGAGCGGCCTCGCTTTTCGCCGTGCCCAATGCCGTGCTGCAGCAGCTGACCGAGGATCTGCAGGGGAGGGGCCTGAAGCCGTACGCCATTGTGCCCGTCGCGGTCGGATCGATGGTTTTGGCTCGGCGCATGGGCCTGGAGACCTGCGCCGTCGTCGAGCGGCTTCCGGACGGCTATGGCATCGACCTGATCCACGAGGGCGTCGTCCGGGCGAGCCGCACCGTCGGGGACGATGCCGACCTCGCCGCCGAGGTCTCTTTGGCGATGGCCGCGGCCAGCGTGCCCGCAGGGCCGGTGGTCGGCGCCGGCGGTCTGGAGGGGCCCGGAATCGACCGTACCTGCGAGGCCGGCGTGCTGGAGGCGCTCGCCTCCCCCGAGGGTCTGGAGCTGGACATCCACCTGGAGCACCCGGAGCGGGCTGCCGAGCGGGCTCGGCGGAGGACCCGGACTCGGGTCCGGCAGGCCGCTCTCCTCGCCGCAGCCACCGTGGTGCTCTGGGTGGCGATCGGACTGGATCTTTCGGACCGGGCGGCCGCGAGGCGGCAGGCTGAGGCGCGGTGGAACGCTCGGCTGGCGAAGCTGCGCAAGGAGCGGTCGCTTCTGGAGAGCCGGTACGCCGAGGCCCAGAGGCTGCAGAACGCCCTCGCTCGGGCTTTCGAGCCGGGCCAGAAGGTGTCGGACGTCGCGCTCGTGGTGGCCGAGGCCATCCCTCCGTCCGCGTGGCTGACCGGCTTCAGCGTGGAGCGGGGCCGTCCGGCGAGCCTTCGCGGCTCCGCCCTGGACAACGAGACTGTCGGCCGCCTGGTGCAGACGCTGGCCGGGAACGGCCGCTTCCGCGACGTGAAGCTGCTGTTCGCGAACAAGATCGACGTGGAGGACACGCCGGTCGTGCAGTTCTCGGTCGGCGCGCACGTGGTGGGCAACGTGCCGCTGCTGTCGGCCGAGAAGACCACGCGCA
>DPBN01000248.1 GCA_003516955.1 Armatimonadota bacterium
GACTCCTTCTCGGGCGACTGGCGGACGGCCCAATGGATGCGTACGTCGGTCGGGGAGTTTCTCGACGGATCCGGCATCCAGCCCGACGCCCTGGGAATCCCGGACGGCGCCGACGTGTTCGACGCCCCGCTCTTCCCCGTCGCGGATTCCGTCGGCGAGCTCCACCGGTGGCTGCGCTGGTACGCGGCCGAGCCCGCGGCGCGCAGGGCTTCGGCGGATGGATGGCTCGCCGCCCGGCGGCTTTCCGCTCGCGACCTGCTCACCCGTGCGGACCTCGGAGAGCTCGAGGCGCTCCGCAAGAAGCGGCTCGTTCGTTCCTTGGCCCGGATGATGGAGCGGCGCAGAACGAGCGTGTTCCTGAATATGGATCTCGAGGCGACCGCCGCGCTGCTCGCGGAGGCGCCCGAACCGGTCCCCGACATCGCTTGCGGCGAGGACCCTCCGGCGCACCGCATGGCGGCGTCCATGTTCCGCGCGGAGTACCTGCGCCGTCGGGGAGATCCCGACTGGGGAACGTTCGCCGAGGGGGCGTTCGCCGCGCTGCGGGAGCTGATCGTCCGCGACGAGGCGCTCGGAGGCTTGGAGCCGAGCCTCACCACGCTGCCCGATCAGATCGTATGGGGCCGGAGTCCGCTGCGGCTGGACTTCGCCGGAGGGTGGTCGGATACGCCCCCCTACTGCCTGCTGCACGGCGGCCGCGTGCTGAACGTCGCTGTGGACCTCAATGGGCAGCCCCCGGTTCAGGTGTTCGCCCGCAGGACGGACCGACCCAGCATCGTCCTCCGATCGATCGACCTCGGCGTGGAGGAGAGGATCGAGGAGTTCGAGGCTCTCGAACGGTGCGACGAGCCGGGATCGTCGTTCTCGCTGGCCAAGGCGGCGCTCACGCTGGCAGGCTTCGGCCGCCGCTTCGCCGCGCGCCCTGCGCCGACGTTGCGGGACAGGCTCACGGAGGCGGGAGGGGGCCTGGAGCTCTCGCTGCTCGCCGCGGTGCCGAAGGGCTCCGGGCTGGGCACGAGCAGCATCCTCGCCGCGACGCTCCTCGCGACCATCAGCGACGTGGCCGGTCTGGGCTGGTCCAAGGACGACGTGATTCAGCGAACCCTCGCCCTGGAGCAGCTCCTCACCACCGGCGGCGGCTGGCAGGACCAGGCTGGCGGCTGCCATCCGGGACTCAAGGTTCTCGAGACGCACCCGGGCCTCGACCAGACCCCGTCCTGCCGGTGGCTCTCCGACCGCACCCTCGAGGCCGCCTGCGCGGAAGGCACCGCGCTGCTGTACTACACGGGCATCACGCGGCTGGCCAAGAGCGTCCTCGGCGAGATCGTCCGCGGAATGTTCCTCAACAGCGGCCCCAGACTGCGGACGATCCGAGCCATCGTGGACAACGTCGAGCCGGTGGCCGACGCCATCCAGCGCAGGGATTGGGAGGCTTTCGGGCGCGGCATCCGCCGCAGCTGGCGGCTCAACCGGGAGCTCGACAGCGGCACCAGCACTCCCGAGATCGACGCCATCCTGGCCGCGGTGGACGACCTGATCCACGGCGCCAAGCTGCTGGGCGCCGGCGGCGGGGGCTTCCTGTTCCTGGTCGCCAAGGACCCCGAGGCGGGCCGCCGCGTCCGCTGCGTCCTGGAGGAGAACCCTCCCAGCCCGAGGGCGAGGTTCGTTTCCCTCAGGGTCTCGCAGGTCGGGCTCGAGGTAACGAGGAGCTGAAATCGGTAAACTTAGCCGAGTGAACGATGTGATCGTGTTCAGCGGCGAGGCCCACCGTGGCTTGGCGCAAGAGATCTGCGACCACATGGGCATCCCACTGAGCCCATCCATCTTCCGCAGGTTCAGCAACGACTGCCAATACGTCCAGCTCCTGGAGAGCTGCCGGGAACAGGACGTCTACATCGTCCAGCCGCTCGTCCCGCCGGTGCAGGACAACCTGATGCAGCTTCTGCTGATGCTCGACGCGGCCCGCGGCGCCTCCGCCATCCGCCGAACCGCGGTCATTCCCTACTTCGCCTACGCCCGCTCGGACAAGAAGGACGCACCGAGGATCAGCATCGCGGGCCGGTTGGTGGCGGATCTGCTCGCGACGGCGGGCGCCGACCGGGTGCTCACCATGACTCTGCACAGCGAGCAGGTCCACGGGTTCTTCTCCATGCCGGTCGACCACCTGAACGCCCTCAGGGTGCTGGCGGAGCACTTCCGCAAGATGCCGCTGGAGAACGTCGTCGTGGTGTCGCCCGACCTCGGCAACGCCAAGGCAGCCGCGGCCTTCGCCAGTCTGCTCGGGGTTTCCGTCGCGGCCGGACGGAAGCGCCGCGTGTCCGACACGAAGGTCACCATCGATACCATCGTCGGAGACGTCCAGGGCAAGGATGCGATCGTTATGGACGACGAGATCGCGAACGGCGGCAGCGTCGTCGAGCTTCTGCAGCGACTCCGGGAGAAGGGCGTCCGCCGGTTTTGGATCGCGTGCACGCACGGGTTGTTCTCGCACGGAGCGCTTGACCGACTTGGCGCAGAGGAAGGCGTGGAGCAGATCGTGGCGACGAACACCATCCCCGCCCCCATCCCTGGACATCCGAAGCTGGTGACCCTCTCCATCGGAAGGCTCATCGCGGAGGCGATCCAGAGGATCCACACCGGCCGGTCGGTGAGCGAGCTGTTCGGCAGTCCGAACTGATGCCCGAGAGTTACCCAGCTCGCCCTCCAGGCGTCTGACTGGTCGGAGGAATCGGATGAGTGGGTCTTTCGGCCTTGTGCCATGGATGATCGTCGCGCTGGCGTGTTCGGCTGGGAGCCAGCCTGCGGCCGCGAGCCAAACGCTGAAAGGTTCTTTGATCGGCACCAAGGCGGGCAGCGAGTGGAACCGCTTTCGCGGTCCGAACGGCGACGGCATCTCTCCCGAAACGGGGATCCGCAAGAACTGGAGCGCCGCGCCACCGAAGCTTCTTTGGAAAGCCGAACTCACCGACAACGGCTACGCCGGGCCGGCCGCAGCGATGGGGATGGTCTTCATCGTGGACCACTCCGGCTCGAACGACATTGTCCGGGCCTTCGACTTGAACACGGGGCGCGAGGTCTGGCGGTACGCGTACCCGGATGCGTCGAACGACAACTACGGCTTCTCCAGGGCGACGCCGCTGGTCGCCGGCGGCAAGGTCTACGTGTACAGCAGGCTCGGCAAGTTCCTCTGCCTCGACGCCAAATCGGGCAAGGCGCTCTGGATGCGCGACCTCGTCTCGGAGTACAAGGCGCCTCGGCCCGGCTGGGACATGGCCGCCAGTCCGGTTCTGCATCAGGGCCGGGTGCTCGTCTGCGTCGGCGGACCGAACGCCACGTTGGTGGCCTTGGATCCGGGCACGGGCAAAACGATCTGGCAGGGCGGCGGAGGCGATCCGGCCGGCTACGCGACGCCGGTGATCGCGACGATCAACGGGCGAACTCAAGCCCTCGTGTTCACCGCCAAGGCGCTCATCGGGGTCGACCCGACCAACGGAGCGCTCCTTTGGCGGCAGCCTTGGGAGACGCCGTACGACGTCAATGCAGCCACACCGGTCGTCCTCGGCAGCTCGGTGTTCATCACCTCCGGCTACAACCGCGGTTGCGCCTTGGTCGACATCACACCCCAGGGGCCGCGAATCCGCTGGGAGAGCAAGGCGGTCAAGGCGCACTTCAGCTCGCCGATCCTCCATGGAGGCGTGATCTACGCGAACTCGGATCCGGGAGAGTTGGTCTGCCTGGACGCCGCCAGCGGCAAGGTTCTGTGGAAGGCGCGGGGCTTCGAGAAGGGCGGGCTCTGCGCCGTGGACGGGGTCATCCTGGCGATGGACGGCGCCGGCGGCGACGTGGTGATGGTGGCGATGGATCCGAGCGCTTACCGCGAGCTGGGGCGCTTCCGCCCGCTCGGCGGCCAGAGCTGGACGGCTCCGATCGTGTCCAACGGCTGCCTGATCGTACGGAACCGCAACGCCTTGGCCTGCTATTCGCTCAAGTAGCGGCCGGACTTCCCAGCGCCTTCAGGAGAGCCTCGGCCGCCCGCTCGGGCGAGAACTCCTCGCGCATCCGCGCGGCGCGGCGAACCCGCTCGGTCGCCTCCTGCATCTCCGGCCGCGCGGCGCTCTCCAAGGCTGTTTGCAGAGCCTCGGCGGACCCAGATCGGAACAGGACCGTTCCGTCGACCCGCTCCGCCACCTCGGGGAACACGCCTGTGTCCGGCACCACGGTCGGCACGCCGTACGATAGGAACTCCAGAGCAACGAGGCCACGCGCCTCCGGAATCCTCGACGGCACGCAGCCGATGCCGGCCGTCGCTTGCAGCCAGCGCTTGCTCCACGGATCCAGCTCGCCAAGCACCCGGACCTTCCCCCTCGGACCGGCCGCCCGAGCTGCCGAGAGAAGGCGCCTGCCGTAGGCGGCATCCATCGTGCGCCCGGCGATGACGAAGCTCCATCCCCCCGAGGGCGCCAGGTTCGCCGCCGCAGCCACGAGGAGGTCCTGGCCCTTGGCGGGCGCCAAAACCCCCACGCAGGCCACCCGCCGCTCTTCCGGCGGCTTGGCGACCGCCACGCTGGCCGCGTCGGCCAAGCACGGCGGCACGACCGCGAATCGATCCTCCTCCAGACCGAGCCGAGCCCTCCACCAGGCGGCGCCGGAGCGAGACGTCGGAAGAAGCCTCTCGCACCGAGCGGCGAGCCCGCGCACGAGCCCCCAGGCCTGCTCTCGGTAAGGATCGCCCAGAGAGTCCAGAAAGGTCTCCTCTCCCTGAAGGTAGGCCGCGCAGGGCACGCCCCAGACCCTCTCGACGACTTCTGCAGCTGCGGAGAGCATCGAGTTGGTGATCGTGACCCAGTCCGGCTTGGGCAGGCCTCGGAAAACCTCCTCGAGGGCCTCCCAGCACTCGGACTGTGGTCCGCCCAGTCCCTGAAGGACTCCAACCGTGAGGGCACCCAAGCGGGAGGCATCCACGGCCTTGGCTCGAGAGGTTGCCAGCCTCACCAAGAAAGGGTGGTCCAAGGCTCGGCGGAGGCGCCTCGGCAAGAGACGAAACGCCCTGCTGCCGGCTAGCAAGGCGCGGATTCCTCCGAACCCCAGCGGACCGATCGGCACGTCCTGCGGATCCTCCAACCGCAACGGCGTGTAGAGGGGCACCACGAGCACCTCGTGTCCAAGATCCCGCAACGCGCGCGCCAAGGCGACGTCTCGCTTGCAGGCTCCGCAGTACATCGGCCCCGCACCGGCGGCGAGGTGCACGATCCGCATGGCGCCAATCTACCCATCCTTGTTGCGGTTCTGACGGCAAGCCCGGAAACCCGCAGTGGCGAGCCCTCCGTAAAGGCGTGTAGGATGGACCTAGGACCAGCCGACGAGAGCGCTTCGGGCCATGAGGCAGCAGTTCTGGGAGCACCTGGCGACCACCATCTTCGCGACCCTTTGCGTCGCGGCCATCGGATGGTGGGTCAAGACCTGGCGGCAGCCCGAACCGATCCATGATCGGCCGCTTTTGGCGGACCTCGCGCAGGAGGCGGCTCTCCGCGCTCGGGAGGCTGAACAGGCGAAGAAGCCGTCCACAGCCACCCAGCCGAACGGCCCTGTGGCCACCCAGAGCAGCGCGCCGTCCGCATCGCCGAGCCCCGCGGCGCGGGTCTCGGAATGGCCCGGTTCCTGGCCGTGCTTCCGAGGACCGAAGAGGGACAACGTTTGCGACGACGGCGTGCCCTTGGCCGACTCCTGGCCTGCATCCGGCCCGCCCGTAGTGTGGAGACTCCCGCTTGGGGAGGGTTACGCCGCAGCGGCCATCCTGCGAGGGCGCTTCTTCGTGCTGGACTACGACCGGGAGTCTCGCTCCGACGTGCTGCGCTGCTTCTCGTTGACGGAAGGACGCGAGCTCTGGCGCAACGCGTATCCTGTGGTCGTCAAGCGCAACCACGGGATGTCCCGAACGGTCCCGGCGACGGACGGGCGCTTTGTGGTCAGCCTCGGGCCCAAGTGCCACGTCCTCTGCGCGGACTTCGAGACGGGGCGCACGATCTGGTTCAAGGACCTCGTTGCGGAGTACGGCACCGAGGTGCCGGAGTGGTACGCCGGCCAATGCCCACTGATCGACGGCGGCATGGTCGTGCTTGCACCCGGTGGCAAGGCCCTCCTGGTCGCGGTGGACCTCGCCACCGGCAAGGAGGTTTGGCGCACGCCCAATCCGATGGGCTGGCGCATGACGCACTCGTCGATCGTCAAAGTCAAGCTCGCCGGGCAGGACACCTACGTCTACTGCGGCTCGGGCGGCATCGCGGGCGTCTCCGCCGCGGACGGCCGCCTGCTTTGGAAGGACGATTCCTGGGTCATCAGCACGGCGACCGTTCCCACGCCTATTCCGGTCGGTGACGACCGGCTGTTCCTCACGGGCGGCTACAACGCCGGGGCCAAGATGCTGCATGTTTCCCGTAGCGGCGGCGCGTGGAGCACGCGGACCCTCTTCAGTCTGCCGGCATCGGTCTTCGGCTCCGATCAGCAGACGCCGGTTTTCTACAAGGGGCACCTCTACGGCGTCGCGCCGGGCGGGGAGATGAAATGCCTCGACCTCAACGGGCGGGTCCTGTGGACGTCCGGTTCCAAGCGGCGGTTCGGACTTGGGGCTTACGCCATCGCCGACGGCAAGATCTACGCCCTGAACGATCGGGGCGAGCTGACGATGCTTCGAGCCGACCCCAGCGGCTATCGCGAGCTGGCCAGCGCGCGCGTCCTCCAAGGTCCGGACGCGTGGGGCCCGCCCGCCTTCGCCGGGGGTCTGCTCCTGGTTCGCGACCAAAACGAGATGGTATGTCTCAAGGTCTCCAAGTCCTAGTCGCGTTGTGCCTCCTCGGCGCCGCCTGCGGCCCCGACCGGAGCGTGCCGAGCCGCGTCCGCATGGCGGACCAGAGCCTCGCGGAGCTCGGCGCCGATCGGGGCGCGTTCCGAGAGGAACAACCGATCCGCCTGCCCGCCGGGTGGGCCGCCCGAGCGCTGTGCCTCTCGCCGCGGGGGCCGCTCGTCGGCGCGGATGCCAGTCTGTGGAGGCTGACGCCCGAGGCACGCCTCGAGAAGGTCGCTGACTTCCACGAGGACGTCGTGGCGGTCGCCGTCGGACCGGACGGTCGGATCTGGGCCGCGGGCCCAAGCACAGTCTATCGCGTGACCGAAGGCGCCGCCGAGGCTGTGTTCCGGCCTGGGAACGCCCGGCGGTCGGATCTGGTGTCGCTGGCTGCCGGCCACGATCGGGTCTGGGCCGGAGACGC
>DPBN01000001.1:0-3754 GCA_003516955.1 Armatimonadota bacterium
TTCCCCGTGTTCGCCCAGGCGAAGGAGTCCGCGAGGAAGACGGACTGCCTCTCGAACCTGAAGCAGCTGGGTGCGGCGTTCCTGCTCTACGCGGCGGACCAGGACGACGCCTTCCCCAACACCGGAGACCCTTACCTCTGGGTCGGGAGGCGGTGGAGGTGGCCCATCCTGCCCTACGTGAACACCGGGCACCGACGCGGCGTTGGCTACGACTCCGCCACCCGCCCCGCCGCCAATCCGTTCGTCTGCCCGTCGGACCCGATCTCGCCGGGCCAGTACGACGCAACCTCGTACGCCTACAGCGCCGCCTTCTACCTGACTCCAGACCAAGTGGCACAGGCTCGCATCCGGAACCTGGTCGCCTCGCTCTCCGACCCCGGTCCGCTCGCGGCGCCCGTCACCCAGTTCGGCTCGGCCGTGGCGATGCCATCCTCCAAGAGCCTGCTGACGGAGTGGTTCAACTCGCACGACACGGAGGGCGGGGCGAGGGTGGGCTTCTGGGGCACGGTGCAGCCCGGCCTTCGCCCAGGACCCGACCGGTGGAACGGCGGACGGAACCACCTGTTCGCCGACGGGCACGCGCGATGGCTGCGGGCAAAGGGGCAGACCCCCTCTGCGGAGGACTGCCCCGACATCAACCTCACGCCAGGCGGAATCCAGGGTTCCGACCTGCGTTCCGAACGCTAGGCGCTCAGGCGGAGGCTCGCAGCGCTTGGTCCAGGTCCTCGAGGATGTCCTCGATGGACTCCAGACCGATGGACAGCCGGATGAAGTCCGGCGTGACGCCCGCGGAGAGCTGCTCCTCTGCCGTCAACTGCTGATGCGTCGTGCTCGCGGGATGGATGACCAGGCTCTTCGCGTCGCCGATGTTCGCCAGGTGGGAGAACAGCTCCAGCCGATCGATGAACCGCACCGCCGCGTCGTATCCGCCGCGGATGCCGAAGCCGATGATCGCGCCGAAGAGGCCGCGGTGGAACACCGACTTGGCCCTCGCGTGGTCGGCGTGCGACGGAAGCCCGGGGTAGTTCACCCAAGCGACGTTCGGGTGCCCGGCGAGGAACTCCGCAACGCGCTGCGCGTTGGTGGAGTGGCGCTCCATCCGAAGCGGCAGGGTCTCGAGGCCCTGGAGAAAGAGGAACGAGTTGAACGGGCTGACGGAAACGCCCAGGTCCCTCAGCCCCTGCACGCGGGCCTTGAGGATGAAGGCGACGTTGCCAAGGCCCGGGAAGTTGCCGAAGGTCTCCCAGAACTTGAGGCCGTGGTAGCTCGGATCCGGCTCGGTGAAGTTCGGGAACCTGCCGTTGCCCCAATCGAAGTTGCCGCCGTCGACGATGATCCCGCCGATCGAGGTGCCGTGTCCACCGATGAACTTGGTGGCGCTGTGCACGACGATGTTCGCGCCGAGCTTCAGGGGGTTGGCGAGGAACGGGCTCGGGACCGTGTTGTCGATCACCAACGGAATGCCGTGCCTGCGGGCGATCTCCGACACCTCCTCGAAGGGGAACGTGTCGAGCCTGGGGTTTCCGAGCGTCTCGCCGTAGATCGCCTTGGTCTTCGGGGTGATCGCCTTCTCGAAGTTGGCGGGGTCCGACGGGTCCACGAACTTGACCTCGATACCCAGCTTGGCAAACGTGTAGTGGAACAGGTTGTACGTGCCGCCGTACAGCGAGCTGCTCGAGACGATCTCGTCTCCGGCCTCGGCGATGGTCGTGAGGGCGAGAAGCTCCGCCGCCTGACCGCTTGCCGTCGCGAGGGCGCCCGTTCCGCCCTCCAGAGCCGCCACGCGCCTCTCGAAGACGTCGGTGGTCGGGTTCATGATGCGGGTGTAGATGTTCCCGAACTCCTGGAGCGCGAACAGTCGGGCGGCATGAGACGAGTCGTCGAACACGTAGCTCGTTGTCTGATAGATGGGCACGGCCCGGGACTTGGTCGTCGGGTCGACGCTCTGTCCGGCGTGGAGGGCGAGGGTCTCGAATCGGTGTTGCTTGGCCATGGGAAGTTCCTCCGTCAAGGACAGTGTCCATTTTGGGCGCTAGGCGCAGCGCACGGGCACCGCGGGCAGGTTGGACTTCGCCGAAAAACTCACGATCTTAGGTGATGGTGGCGTGCGGCCTAAGTTTCTTCGACGGGAAGCCCCTTCGGACGGCGGGACTCGGGCGCGAACCCGGGACTCCGGCCCTCCCATCCGCTGCGAAGCAAGAGCCGGGTTCGCACGGGTAACCTAAGTCAAGGCAGGTGTCGGTATGAGCTTCAACAAGAAGACCGTCAAGGACATCGATCTGAAGGGCAAGAGGGCCTTCGTTCGGTGCGACTTCAACGTTCCCCTCAAGGACGGCGCCATCACGGACGACCGCCGGATCCGCGCCGCCTTGCCCACGATCCGGTACATCCTGGAGCAGGGCGGCAGCGCGATCCTCGCCAGCCACCTGGGCAGGCCGAAGGGCGTCACGCCCGAGTTCACCCTCGCGCCGGTCGCCAAGAGGCTCAGCGAGCTTCTGGACAGGCCCGTGGAGCTGCTTCCCGACTGCGTCGGGTCGGAGGTGGAGGCGGCCTGCGCGAAGCTCCAGCCCGGCCAGGTGGTCCTGCTGGAGAACGTTCGCTTCCACCCCGAGGAGGAGAAGAACGACCCTGAGTTCGCCGCGCAGCTGGCCAAGCTCGCGGACGTGTACGTCAACGACGCGTTTGGAACCGCCCACCGAGCCCACGCCTCCACGGAGGGCATCGCGCGCATCCTGCCCGGGGTCGCCGGGTTCCTCATCGAGAAGGAGCTGGACTACCTCGGCAAGGCGGTCGAGGACCCGAAGCGGCCGTTCGTCGCGGTGCTGGGCGGCGCCAAGGTGAAGGACAAGATCGGCGTCATCGAGAACCTGATGCCGAAGGTCGACAAGCTCGTCATCGGCGGCGGCATGGCGTTCACGTTCCTCAAAGCGAAGGGCTACGGCATCGGCGCATCCCTGCTGGATGAGGGCAACATCGAGTTCGCCAAGACCGTGATCGAAAACCACGGCGACAAGGTGTCGCTGCCCGTGGACGTGCTGATCGCCGACAAGCTCGATCCGCAGGCTCAAACGGAGGTCGTTGCGGCGGACGCCATTCCGGACGGCTGGATCGGAGTGGACATCGGTCCCAAGACGATCGAGACCTTCGCCGGCGTGGTTCGCTCGGCGGGCACCGTGGTCTGGAACGGCCCCATGGGCGTGTTCGAGATGGAGCCTTTCGCCGCGGGAACCAAGGCGCTCGCCCAAGCGATGGCCGAGTGCGCGGGCACGACCGTCGTCGGCGGCGGCGACTCCGCGGCGGCCGCGGAGAAGTTCGGCGTCGCCGAGAAGGTGAGCCACGTGAGCACCGGAGGCGGCGCGAGCTTGGAGTTCCTGGAGGGCAGGGTCCTTCCGGGCATCGCTGCCCTCGCCGACCGCTAGCCCCCTGTTCCCCTGTTCCCCTCACTCGGTCGCCGGAGCGCCAAACGCCTCCGGCGGCCCTTCTTTTTTCGCTGCAGTCCTAAGGGTAAAACCGGGGCGCTATGGCCCAACCAGGAACCTTTCCCAAGCGGTCGCCGGCAAACCGGCTGCGAACCTCCTTGCCGAAGATCGGAATCCGCCCCGTCATCGACGGGCGGTACGGCGGTGTGCGGGAGTCGCTGGAGGCTCCCGTGCTCGCGATGGCGCGGTCGGCGGCCGACCTCCTCGCCAAGAACCTGAGGCACGCTTGCGGGCTTCCCGTCGAGTGCGTGGTGTTTCCCAAGTGCATCGGCGGG
>DPBN01000001.1:3878-4804 GCA_003516955.1 Armatimonadota bacterium
GGCTCGCCGAGGCGGCCGAGTGCGACGCTCTGTTCGCCAGGGAGGGCGTCGGCGCGACCCTGACCGTGACCCCCTGCTGGTGCTACGGCAGCGAGACCATGGATACGGACCCGATCCGGCCGAAGGCGGTCTGGGGCTTCAACGGCACCGAGCGACCGGGCGCCGTGTACCTCGCCGCCGTGCTCGCCGCGCACGCACAGAAGGGCCTGCCCGCGTTCGGCATCTACGGGAGGGACGTTCAGGACGCCGGCGACACCTCGATCCCTGAGGACGTGGCGCAGAAGATCCTGCGCTTCGGGCGGGCTGCCATCGCCGTCGCGACGATGCGGGGCACGAACTACCTGTCCGCCGGCGGCGTCTCGATGGGCATCGCGGGCTCGCTCGTCGATCACGACTTCTTCCAGCGCTACCTCGGCATGCGCGTGATGACGGTCGACATGGTCGAGTTCGTCCGCAGGATCGAGCGCGGCATCTATGACCCCGAGGAGTTCGCCTCGGCCATGGAGTGGGTCCGGCGATGGTGCAAGGAAGGCCAAGACCCGAACCCGCCCGAGAAGCGGCACACGGCCGAGCAGAAGCAGGTGGACTGGGAGTTCACGGTCCGGTGCGCCCTCGTGATGCGCGACCTGATGGTCGGCAACCCCCGCCTCGCGGAACTCGGATACCCGGAGGAGGCCGAGGGCCACAACGCGATCGCCGGCGGATTCCAGGGCCAGAGGCAGTGGACCGACCACCTGCCGAATGGCGACTTCTTCGAGGCGATCCTGAACACCTCGTTCGACTGGACCGGGATCCGGCAGCCGTACATCGTGGCGACGGAGAACGACGCCCTGAACGGCGTCGGGATGCTGTTTGGCCACCTTTTGACTGGCTCGGCCCAGCTTTTCTCGGACGTTCGCACGTACTGGTCGCCGGACGCGGTCCAG
>DPBN01000193.1 GCA_003516955.1 Armatimonadota bacterium
CGAGCGGGTCGAACGGCTTCGTGCGCGAGTTGGGTCCCCACAGCAGGCCCGTCTCGTGGTCCGCCGTCACGATCAGCAGGTTCTTGCTCCAGCCTCCGTTGCGCTCGATCCATCGCACGACCGTCGCGACGGCGTCGTTGAAGTCGAGCTGCTCCTCGATCATGCGGCCCATCTGGTTGGCGTGGTTCGCCCAATCGACGGCCCCGCCCTCGATCATCAGGAAGAACCCCTTGGGGTTGCGCGCCAACACCCGCAGGGCGCCGCGCGCCATCGTGGCCAAGTTCGGCACACCCTTGTTCAGCGGATCCGCGAAGGGAGGCCGCGTCTTGACGTCGCCCTTGCCGGGCCTGCCCTGCTGCAGGGTCTCGCCCACGCGGGCCGTGCCCAGCACCCTGGCCTTCCCCATCAGGTCCAGCGTTCCGTTCGCCAGCTTCTCGAACTCCTCGAGGCTCTCGAGGTACCGGAAGGGGGTCTTCTGCTCGGACAGCAGCCGGAACGTCTCCAGTCCGCCCACGTAGTCCGCCGTCGGAACCTTCTTCCGCTCGGCCTTCGTGTCGTACCAAGGGTGCCCGCCGCCCAGGATCACGTCCATTCCCGAGCGGAAGACCATCTCGTTGGCGATCTCCGCGTAGTTGTTGCGGCTGATGTTGTGGGCGACCATGCCCGCGGGGGTGGCGTGGCTCCAAGGGACGGTGGTGACCACGCCCGTCGAGCGCCCCGACGCCTTGGCGAGCTGGTGCATATTCGTCAGCGGCTTGCCGAAGTCGGACATGCCGATCGAGTTGTTGTACGTCTTGACCCCCGTCGCGAGAGCGGTGGCGGCCGCCGCCGAATCCGTCGCGCCGGACTTGAGCCACGCGTAGCCCTCGGTCAGGCTCCAAGCCTTGGCGGGGTCGTACACGATGCTCCGCACCTGCTTGCCGCCGTTCGTCGGCTTGGAGGAGAGGTTCAGCGGATGCGTGGAGCAGGCCAGGCGGATCCACTCGGGTCCGTCGTAGACGGGCTTCGTCTTCGAGTACATCCGGGCAGCGTCGTACGAGTTGAAGCCGCTGCCGTCCGCGATCATCAGGATCACGTTCTTCGCCCCGGCGGGAGCCAGCGCGGCGACGGCCAGACCGAACAGTGCCGAGAGAAGCCTTCGGACCATGGCCGATTATCGCACAAGGATCCGGGCGGCTACCCTCGGAACTCAATCCGGAGCGTCGCCGCGTGCCGGCACGGCCCCTCCGGCAGGCTGACGACGAGACCCTCCTGAGTCTGCTGGAACGGGACGGAGTCGGGACCGCCCAGCAGTCCGACCCTCTCGACCGGACGGGGCTCCAGCTGCATCCCCTGGGCCAGCGAGCGGATGAATACCCGCGGACCCGGAACGGCAAGCACCACGGCGTAGAGCACGTCCCCCTTCGCGGTGAAGCGGATGTCCTCGGCCGTGAACGGCGAGCGGGCGGTGTCTTGGAACGCTCCCTCCACCACGCGCGTCGGTCCCTCTCCGAAGACCTTCCAAGGGCGGGTGCCGTAGATCGCCTCGCCGTTCACCCGCAGCCACGCGCCGATCTCCCTCAGGATCTCCACGTCGCCGTCGGGGATCGTTCCGTCGGCCTTGGGCCCCACGTTCAGCAACAGCGCGCCGTTCTTGCTGACGATGTCGACCAGGTCGTGGATCAGGTCCGTCGGGCTCTTGTAGTCCAGCCCTTCGACGTAGCCCCACGAGTTCTTGGCCGTGGCGGTGTCGGTCTGCCAGAACCGCGGTCGGATCTTCGCGAGCTGGCCGCGCTCCACGTCGAACACCGCGGCCTTCTCGGGAAACGCCTCGTTCTTGTAGTTGACCGCCACGCCCTGGCCCCACGCCGCCGCGCGGTTGTAGTAGTAGCTGGCGAAGCGGCGGAGATAGGGCGCGAAGGCGGGCTGCTCGATCCACCAGTCGAACCAGAAGAGCTGCGGCCGGTAGGCGTCGATCAGCTCGGCGCAACGGCGCAGCCAGTCCTCCAGAAACGGCTCGTCCGGCTGGTTCTGGCCGAAGTCGAATCCGCCGGGATGGGCCGGCCCGTAGAAATCCTGGAAAGCCGGGTCCTGCACGTCCGAGGGGAACTCGCGGCCGCCGTTCATGAACCACCAGTGCTCGGCGCGGTGCGAGGAAACCCCCAGCACCATGCCGCGCTCGCGCACCGCTCGGGCCAGCTCGCCCACCACGTCTCGGCAGGGCCCCATCTGCGCGGCGTTCCACCGGGTGAGGCGGCTGGCGTACATGGCGAAGCCGTCGTGGTGCTCGGCGACGGGCACGACGTACTTCGCTCCGGCCTCCAGGAACAGGTCCGCCCACTCGTCGGCATCGAACCGCTCCGCCCGGAACATCGGGATGAAGTCCTTGTATCCAAAACGGTCCTGCGGGCCGTACGTGCGGATGTGGTGCTCGAACTCGGCGGTTCCGCGCACGTACATGTGGCGCGGGTACCACTCGTTGCCGAAGGCGGGCACGCTGTACACGCCCCAGTGGATGAAGATCCCGAACTTGGCATCCAGATACCACTCGGGGACGACGTAGTTCTCCAGGCTGTCCCAAGATGGGCGATAGGGTCCGGGCGGGTTCGACACGATCACGGGCGCACGTTACCCCGTCGCGGACGCCCCAGTCACGCTCACTCGGCCACTTTCAAGACGCTGAGGAACGCCTCCTGCGGAAGCTCGACGGAGCCGATCTGCTTCATCCGCTTCTTGCCCTCCTTCTGCTTCTCCAGGAGCTTGCGCTTGCGGGTGACGTCTCCGCCGTAGCACTTGGCCAGAACGTTCTTGCGGTAGGGCTTCACGGTCTCGGCGGCGATCACCTTGCTGCCGATCGCGGCCTGGATCCGCACCTCGTACTGCTGGCGCGGCACGACCTTTCGCAGCTGCTCCACCATCGCCCGACCCCGTTGGTAGGCGAACTGCCGGTTCACGATGAACGAGAGGGCGTCCACCGGATCTCCGTTCAGAAGGATGTCCACCTTCACCAGGTCGCTGCGGATGCTGTCCGTCAGCTCGTAGTCGAAGCTGGCGTAGCCCTTGGTGCCGCTCTTGAGCTTGTCGAAGAAGTCCAGCAGGATCTCCGCGAGCGGCAGGGTGTAGTGCAGGATCACGCGGCTCTGGGACGGGTACTCGGACCGCAGGTAGACCCCTCGGCGCTCCTGGCATAGCGTCATCACCGCGCCGACGAACTCCGTGGGCACCATCACCGTGGCGTGGACCGCCGGCTCCTCGATGAACGCGATGCGCACGGGGTCCGGCATGGCGCTCGGGTTGCTGATGTGGAGCACGCTCCCGTCCGTCAGATGCACGGTGTAGTCGACGCTGGGCGAGGTGAGGATCAGGTCCAGCCCGAACTCGCGCTCCAGCCTCTCGCGGGCGATGTCCATATGCAGCAGGCCGAGGAACCCGCACCGAAAGCCGAAGCCCAGCGCGACCGACGTCTCCGGCTCGAAGTCCAGCGCAGCGTCGTTCAGCTTCAGCTTCTCCAGGGCGTCGCGCAGGTCCTCGTACTGCTCGCCGTCCGCGGGGTACATCCCGCAGAACACCATTGGCTTGGCCTTGCGATAGCCCGGCAGCGGCGTATCGGCGGGGCGGTCGGCGGAGGTGATGGTGTCGCCCACGCGCGCGTCGCCGATGTTCTTCATCCCGGCCGTGACGAAGCCGACTTGGCCGGTCTCCAGTGTCTGGCCTACCTCCAGCTGGGGCCGGAAGATCCCCACGGAATCCACGTCGAACTCCGCGCCGCTGGACATCATCCGGATGCGGTCCTTCGGACGGATCGATCCGTCCACCACCCGCACGTAGGCGACGGCACCTTGGTAGCTGTCGAAGTGGGAATCGAAGATCAGCGCGCGCAGCGGGCCCTCGGCGCGGCCGGACGGCGGCGGGATGCGGTGCACGATAGCCTCGAGAATCTCGTCGATGCCCTCGCCGGTCTTGGCGGACGCCAGAATCGCGTCCGAGGCGTCGATCGCGACGGCGTGCTCGATCTCCTCCTTGGCTCGCTCCACGTCGGCGTGCGGCAGGTCGATCTTGTTGATGACCGGCACGATCTCCAGGTTCTGGTTCATCGCCATGGCGGCGTTGGCGATGGTCTGGGCCTCGACCCCTTGCGTGGCGTCGACCACCAGCAGCGCGCCCTCGCAGGCCGCCAGGCTGCGGCTCACCTCGTACGTGAAGTCCACGTGGCCCGGCGTATCGATCAGGTTCAGGTCGTAGGTCTGCCCGTCCTTGGCCGTGTAGCGCAGGCGGACGGCGGTCATCTTGATCGTGATGCCGCGCTCGCGCTCCAGGTCCATCGAGTCGAGCACCTGGTCCATCATCTCGCGCTGGCTCAGCGCGCCGGTGACTTCGAGCAGGCGGTCGGCTAGCGTCGACTTGCCGTGGTCGATGTGCGCAATGATCGAGAAGTTCCTGATCAGGGCTGGATCCATGCTGTGCTGTAATAGAGGGGAGGCTCTTCAAATTATCCCATATGGCGCACAAGGTCTTTGAGGGACAACTGGATGCGCGAGGGCTGCGCTTCGCGTTGATCGTCAGCCGGTTCAACAGCTTCGTCACCGAGCGGCTGCTCTCGGGCGCCCTCGACGCCCTGCAGCGCACCGGCGCGGCGGAGTCCGGTATCGAGATCGTCCGCGTGCCCGGCTCGTGGGAGATGCCCGCCGCCGCCTCCGCGCTCGCCCGGCAGAAGCGGTTCGACGCCATCATCTGCCTCGGCGCCGTCATCCGCGGCGAAACCTACCACTTCGAGCTCGTCTCCAACGAAATGGGTGCCGGTATCACCCGCGTGGGTCTCGATCTGGGGCTGCCGATCGCCAATGGCGTGCTCACCACCGACACCGACGAACAGGCGCTCGCCCGCATGAGCGAGAAAGGGCGCGATTGCGCCCGCGCCGCCGTGGAAATGGCCAACCTGTGCAAAGCGATCCGATGAACGAAGAACTGCTCACCTCCGCCGAAGAAGACCGTGCCCCGCGCCGCCAGCGCCGGCGGCTCGCCCGCGAACTCGCCCTCAAAGGGACCTTCCAGTGGCTATTGTCTGACAACCCGCTCGCGCAGATCGAGGCGCAGCTCGCCCAAGACGAAGACTTTCCAGGGGCAGACCATGAACTGATGC
This sequence comes from Armatimonadota bacterium, assembly GCA_003516955.1. Taxonomy (GTDB): domain Bacteria; phylum Armatimonadota; class Fimbriimonadia; order Fimbriimonadales; family Fimbriimonadaceae; genus UBA8783. The sequence goes on from DPBN01000193.1 coordinate 5,120, forward strand.
TGGAGCTGCTGCGCGGCGCCGTCTCCCGCGCCGACCTCTGGCGCGCCGAACTCACCCCTTTCCTGCGCCGGCGCGTCGAAGAGCTCTCGCCGGTGGAACATGCAGTGCTGCTCATCGCCGCCGTGGAGCTGCACGCCCACCCCGAGACCGCCTACAAGGTGATCCTCAACGAGGCGATCGAACTCACCAAACGCTACGGTGGCACCGACGGGCACAAGTTCATCAACGGCGTGCTCGACAAGTACGCTGCGGCGCTGCGCCCCGACGAAGTGCGCGCCGCGCGCTCCGGCCGCTGACCGGGCAAAAGCATCACCCCGGCCAAGGTCGGTTTTATTCGCCAGTAGGCGACGGTACTTCGATCAGGAAACGGAACAACGGCCCGTGTTGTTCCACCGCCAGGCAATGGTAGCCATGGCGCGTGGCATCTTCGGGGATACCGTGAAAGGACTGGGAGCAGTCGGTCACCACCTCCAGGAGTTGCCCCGGCTTCATGGTGCGCAGGGTCTCGAGGGTAGCGATGGCATTGTAGGGACAATGCTCGCCGCGCAGGTCGAGTGACAGATCCGGTTTGCGTTCGGTATTCATCGGGTTTTCCTTGCATGAGAGAACCGCCGGGCGTTGGCGGCAACGAGCACGAGCGAGAGCGCCAGACCGAGATAGGTGAGGAGTAGCCCACCTACGGGGCCGAAGAGCTCGAGCAGATTCAGTTTGGGATAGGGCAGGGCGAGCGCGCCGCCCAGTTCGTCCCAGAAAGCGGCCACGAGCGTTCCCCCGATCACGTTGCCCACGCCCACCACCCAGAAATGCATCTGCCCTTCCATCGCCCGGTACATCCAACCCGTCTCGCAGCCGCCGGCGAGCACGATACCCAGCCCGAAGAGCACACCGCCGAGCACGGCGTTCGGCCCCATCCAGAAAATCTTCGGTGCGACGCCGAGCCTGATGGCCGCGAACGTGCCGATGCAGGCGGCGGCCATTCCCAGCAAGATGCCATAAGCGACCTTGGTGCGACCGGTGGTCCAAAGGTCGCGCGCGGCACTGGTGAAGCAGATCTGCCCGCGCTCGATCAAACCGCCGAAGGCCAGGCCAAAGAGGAATGCCATCCCCAGCGCGAGCGAGGCTTCGAAACGCCAAGCCGCCACGGCGAATGCGAGCAAGAGCAAGGCCCAGCCGAGGCGCCATTGTCGCTCGGTTCGCCGCGCGAGCGCTTCCGGGTCGGGCAGGGTCGAGCCTCCGGCCTGCACGCGCAGGGAATGGCGCAGAAAAGGCAAGAGGGTGATCTTCACGCCGAGCCAGGCGCCCAAGACGGTGGAAAACATGAAGGCCCAGGCGTGCACCGAGAACATGGGAATGCCGGTGAAGAAGGCCGCGAGGTTGCAGCCCATCGCCAGACGCGCCCCGAAGCCGGCGATGATGCCACCGACGAGCCCCTGGACGAGCCGGCGCAGGCTCGCCGGCCGACGTAGGCCGACGTTCCCCGCCCATAGGGCGCAGCACAGCGCCCCGAGGAACATGCCGAGCACCATCACGCCGTCGACGCGATCGAGCGGCGTACCCTGCAGCCCCAGGATTTTGAAGTAGCTCCATTCCTGCGGTTTCAGGCCGAACCAGGAGAGCACGTGCCCACCCCAGCGGGTGAACTCGCCGGTGACGGCCCAGAAGGTGCCGGTGAGGGCAAAATAATAGGCCGAAGCGACCCCCAACGCGACGAGCGTGGGGATCGGCGGCCAGAAATTGACGAAGAATCGTTGGCGCAGCGAAGACATGGGACTTCCCCTTCCCGAGGGAGAAGGGCCTTATTCTAACGCCCCTTGCCTTCGCCGCCAGAGCGGAGCGCGCATTCAGCGATCGCGGCGGCGACGCCCCCAGCCTTCGCCATCACGCTGGGAATGGTGATCCTTGTTTCCCCAGCCGCTGCGCGGCTTGCGCTCGCCGGATACGCCCAGCGTACGGCGTTCGCTTTCGTCACCCCGTACCCGGCGCTCGAACTCCGAGCGCGGCGCCGACTCACCGTACGCACGTGGCGCGGCGGGACGCTCTTGCCGGGATTCGTGACCGCGGGGCGCGTCCCCCCAACGGCGGGGCGAATCCTCGCCGCGACGCGGCGCCGGAGTGCGCGGACCGGAGGGTTTGCCCCCACGCGACCCCTCGAAGCCCCCACGCCCTGCACCGGCCGGACGGCGCGGTGCGCGCGGTTCCAACCCCTCGATCACGTGCTCGGCCAGACGCCGACCGGTGAAGCGCTCGATCGCCCCGATGGTGCGCATCTCGTTGGGGTGCGTGAGCGTGATCGCCACGCCGCTGCGCCCGGCACGGCCGGTACGGCCGATGCGGTGCACGTAATCTTCGGCCTGACGGGGCGGATCGAAGTTGATCACGTGCGAGATACCGGCCACGTCGATGCCGCGCGCGGCCACGTCGGTCGCCACCAGCACTTGCACCTCGCCGCGGCGCAGCCGGTCGAGCGTGCGCGTGCGCGCGCGCTGGGTCATGTCGCCGTGCAAGGCCGCGGCGCGCACCCCCCAGCCAACCATGCGTTCGGTGAGCTCCTCGGCGCTGCGCTTCGTCGCCGTGAAGACCACCGCCTGCTGCACCCCCTCATCGGAGATCAGCTTTTCCAGCAGGCGATGCTTGTGCTCGAAGCCGTCGATGAGCATGAGCCGCTCCTCGATCTTGGCCTCCTGCACCGGAGTACTCGTGATCTCGATGCGCTGCGGCTCATGCGTGAGCGACAGCGCCAGGCGCCCCACCACGCCGTCGAGCGTGGCGGAAAAGAGCAGCGTCTGGCGCGGAGTGGGCAAGGATTCGGCAATGGCGCGGATGTCGTCGATGAACCCCATGTCGAGCATGCGATCGGCCTCGTCGAGCACCAAGGCTTCGATCCCGTCGAGCGATACGGTTCTCTGCTGCATGTGGTCCATCAGGCGGCCGGGTGTGGCCACGATCACGTCCACCGGACCGGAGAGGTCGCGGCGCTGCGGACCGAAAGGCATGCCCCCCACCAGCACCACGGTCTTGAGGCGACGCAGGCCGCGGCCATAGGTGCGGAAGGATTTTTCCACCTGCTGCGCGAGCTCGCGCGTGGGAGTGAGTACCAAGACGCGGGCCGAGCGCCCGGCGTGGCGCCGCGGCAGGGCGAGGCGCGCCAGAAGGGGCAGC
>DPBN01000072.1 GCA_003516955.1 Armatimonadota bacterium
CCGCAGGGCGGGAGGGGGTGGCGTTGTCTCCCTCCTCCCTCGCTGAGGGAGGAGGGTTGGGGAGGAGGGTGCCCTGGGCTCGCCCGCGGCGCCCGTGCCTAGCGCCTGCCGACTTCCGCGCCGCGGAAGTCCGAGCGCGCTGGTCTGGACGCCCGGACGCCGCCGAACCATGACGCGCGACAACCGCCCTCCCCCTCGATCCCCCTCCCGCGGGGCGAGAAGGGGTGGGCCGGCGGCGTCGGAACCCCACCGCTTTCGATCGGAGTCCCATCAATGACTGGCCGGCTCAGTCGGGTGAAACGGCCGGGCCGGCCCGAGCGTTTCTGAAGAGAGTCCGCCCGGACCGGCCGACAGGCTGCCGGAGCCACCGGGCGCATCCAAAGGAGGACCGACCATGCTCGCAGGAATCTGGATGGGGGTGGCTCTGGCGCAGGCCGGAGCGTCCGCCCCGGAGATCACGGTTTACAACCAAGGCTTCGCGCTGGTGAAGGAGGTCCGGCGGCTGGAGCTGAAGCCGGGCCGGCAGCAGATTCGAGTGGAGGACGTTGCCGCTCTGATCGAGCCGAACAGCGTGGGGGTGCGCAAGCTGCAGGGAGCCGGCGATTTCGTCGTGTTGGAGCAGAACTACCAGTACGACCTGATCAGCCCGCTGGCGATCCTGAACAAGGCGGTGGGGCAGAAGGTGCGCTTCATCCGTCTGCTGCAGAACGGGCAAAAGGACGTGGTGACCGGCACGCTGCTCAGCTCGCCGACGGCCGTGGTCAACCCCTCCGGCGAGGGCGCCCAAACCACCTACAACGGCCTCGTGATCCGCACCGACGACGGCCGAATCCTTCTGAATCCCAGCGGCGAGATCGAGGTGATGCAGATTCCCGAGGGGATGATCAGCAAGCCCACGCTGGTCTGGGACGTCGACGCCCAGCCGGGCGCGGTCGAGGCGGAGCTGAGCTACCTCACCCGAGGGATGACGTGGTCGGCGGACTACGTGCTGACACTCGACGGCTCGGGCAAGGCCGGCCTGATCGGCTGGGTGACCCTGAACAACTCCAGCGGCGCCACGTTCAAGGACGCCAAACTCAAGCTGATGGCCGGCGACGTGCAGCGCGTCGAGACCCAGCGCATGGGCCTGCGCGGCGGCATGGGCGGGGCGATGCCCATGATGGCCAAGGCCGACCAGTTCCAAGAGGAGTCGCTGTTCGAGTACCACCTGTACACCCTGCAGCGGCCTGCGACCGTGCGCGACAAGGAGACCAAGCAGATCCAGCTGCTGGCGGGCGAGGGCGTGCCGGTGGAGAAAAAGCTGATCGTGGACGCGCTGCGGGACTTTGGGCGGTACTTCCCGAGCGAAGGCGAGTTCGGCACCGGGAACCTGAAGCCTCAGGTCCGCGTGGAGTTCGTCAACTCCGAGAAGAACGGCCTGGGAATGCCCCTGCCCAAAGGGAACGTCAAGGTCTACCAGCGCGACGCCAGCGGGTCCGTACAGATGCTCGGGGAGGACGCCATCGACCACACGCCGAAGGACGAGCGGATCTCGCTGGTCGTGGGCCGGTCGTTCGACGTGGTCGCGGAGCGCCGCCGCACGAACTTCCGGCGCCTCGCGCCGACTACGGTCGAGGAGTCGTTCGAGATCGAGGTTCGGAACCGCAAGTCGACGCCCGAGACCGTGCACGTCTACGAGCGCCGCTACGGCGACTGGAAGGTCACTCAGAAGTCCCAGGACTTCGCGAAGCTGGACGCGAACACGATCGACTTCGTGGTGCAGCTGAAGGCCGGCGAGACGAAGAAGGTGAGCTACACGGTGATCACGTCCTGGTGAGGCCTTTGGGGCGTCGAATCCTCGGCGCCCCGGTCGGACTCTTCCATGACATGAGCCAAGCTGTGAAGCCCCTGAAAACGCAGGACTTTGAGACGGAAGTCCTGAACAACTCCAAACCCGTCTTGCTGGACTTTTGGGCGCCTTGGTGCGGTCCGTGCCGCATGGCCAAGCCGATTCTGGAGCAGGCCGCGGCCACGTTCGGCGACACCGTTGAGGTGCGCACCGTGAACGTGGACGAGGAGCCGGCGCTCGCGAGGGCGTTCGGCGTGCAGAGCATCCCCACCATGGTGCTGATGAAGGACGGCAAGCCGATCGACGCCTGGGTGGGCGTGCAACCCTACGACGCGCTGGTGAAGCGCGTGGAGTCCAAGGCGGGCCTGCCCCCGCGCGTTCTCCGGCTGAACTGATCGCTTCGGTCCGGCCGGTTCCAGAGGCTCCTCGGGCTGACCCCGGGGAGCCTCTCTTCTTGTTCGGGCCTCGCCGCTCTGCCCGCTCGCCGCGAGACCCCTCCGCAGGTAGCATGGGCCATGCCGATGCCGAGGGTTGAGGCGGGGCCACACCGCTTGGGAGTGTACGAAACGTGGGAGCTGACGGTGGAGCTGGCCTCGCCCCCGGCGGACCCCTTTGAGCCGGGCCAGGCCACGCTGGAGTGGACCACCCCCGCGAGCGCAACGAAGAAAGCCGGCGTGTTCTGCGACTCGGAGGACGGCCGCGTGTTCCGCGCGCGCATCCTGCCGTCAGAGCCCGGGACGCACCTCTGGCGGCTGGTCGGCCGCGACGGGCGGCTGCTGGCCGAGGGCGGCTTCGAGGCCCAGCCCAGCGGCCGACGCGGCTTGGTGCAGGCGGAC
>DPBN01000267.1 GCA_003516955.1 Armatimonadota bacterium
CGGGATGCCGCGGTCTTGTCCTTCGCAACGTCACCGTCCGCCAGGTGAACAACTGGGGCATCCGCGTCGTGCAGTCCCCGCAGACCACGGTCGCCCTCTGTCTCGCCGAAGACTGCGGCGCCGGGGGCATCCGCGTGGAGGGCGCCGACTGCGTCGTGGAGGACTGCCGGATTCGGAACGTCGGGCACCTCTACCCGAGCGCGATCGGCCTGTGGGCCGGCGGCGAGCGCACCGTCGTCCGCCACAACCACGTCGCGGACACGCCCTACACCGGCATCCTCGGCGGCGCGCAGGGGATGGTATTCGAAGCCAACCTCATCGAGCGGGCGATGCGTGTGCTTCACGACGGTGGCGGCATCTACTCCGGGTTCAACGGGACGGTGACGATCCGCGGCAACGTGGTGCGGGACATCGCCGACACGGGCGGGTACGGAGCGGCCGCCTACTACATCGACGAGCAGGGCCAGGGCTACACCCTGGAGCGGAACCTGAGCGTCGGAGTGGTCGAGGCGAGCCGCAACCACATGGCCAGGGGCAACACGATCCGCGAGAACGTGTTCGTCAATGGCGGGCAGATCCTGCTCACCTTCGCGCGGAGCGCCTCGTACCGGCTCGAGCGCAACGTGGCCGTGGCCGGCGGAGAGGTGACGCTCCGCGCGCCCGAGGCTGCCTTCGGTCGGCTTCCGATGGACGCGATCCTTGCCGGCCCCAGGCCGCTGGTCCGCGTCACGCTGAACGACTATGCCGAGGCCGGCAGGGAAACCCTCCGGGAGCGCGACGTTCCGAACCTGGGCAGGCTCGACGGCCTCCAGTGGACGCCGTCCGAGGAGCTTCGGCGAAGGGGATTCCCCGCCTTGGACTGGACGAAGGTCGGCCCGCGCTCCAAGCCGGGATGCGACGAGGGAGCCGCCACCAGGCGGTGACGGCCCCCTCCTCCCGGAGCTCCGCAACCCTCAGCGCACCTTGCCGAGCAGCACCTCCACGGCCTTGGCCAGCTGCGGGTCCTCGCCGCGGAAGTACTCCTCTGTGGTGATCTGCACCTCGATGTCCGGCTTCTGGCCGTTGTTCTCCAGCGGCGTGCCGTCCAGGCGCCAAACGCCGGCGGCGGGCATCCGCGCGCTCGTCCCGTCGACCAGCGGCAACCCCCAAGTCCAGATCACGTAGCCCGGCGTCGGCATACCCACCAGCGTGGCCAGGCGCCGCGCCTTCATCGCATACGGGAACATCTCGGCGTTCGAGAAGCTCGACTCGGCGTGCAGCACGACCGTCGGAAGATCCCAGCTCTGGTCGGGCGCCGGCCGCGTCTCGCCGTCGCGGTCCCGGTAATAGCTGTGGGGCACGCGCTCCAAGATGTCGATCAGCTGATCGCTGATGTTGCCCCCGCCGTTGTCCCGCACGTCGATGATCACCGCCTTCTTGCCCAGGGACTCCGACCACACCTCGCGGTTGAACTGGGCGAAGTTGCCCCCGCCCATGCCGGAGATGTGCACGTAGGCCACCTTCCCGCCCGAAGCCTGATCGACCCACTTCTTGCGAGCCTCGATCCGGTTCCGGTACAGGATGCCACCGTACTCGCCGGACGTCAGTGCCCGGTACGTCACCTCGCGGGCGCCGGACCGGTTGGGAGAACCGTTCACCAGCAGCTTCAGGTCTCGGCCGACCTCGCCCGCCAGCACGTCGCGGTACAGCAGCTCGTTGTTCGAGACGTCCTTGCCGTTGACCTGCAATACGTACTCGCCGGGCTTGATCAGCGTCTTGGCGAAGCTGCCCGGCGCGCCCTTGGGCACGGCCGCCACCCTCAGACCCGGCCCCTTGTAGCCGTAGTCGATATCGAAGCCAAGATGAGCCAGCGGCACCGCCGTCGGACCGCCGCCCGGAGGCCCGACCTCGCTGTGCGAGGACTCCAGCTCGCCGACCATCATGTTCAGCACGATCGCCAGCTCCGACCGGTGACCCACCGATTCGAGCAGCGGCGCGTAGCGATCTCGAATCCTGACCCAGTCCCTGCCGTGGAAGTTCGGGTCGTAGAAGTTGCGGTTGTACATCCGCCAGAACTGGTAGAAGGCGGCCCGTTGCTCGCCCCGGATGTCGCGCACCCACACGGCGCGGAACGGCACGTCCTGGATGCCGGCGGGAACCCCGGGCTTCTCCTTGTCGCCCTCCTTGCGCGGAGGCAGCTGCCTTGGGGTGTAGATCTTCAGGGTGCCGGCCTGCTCGAAAACGATCCTGTCGCCGGACTCGAAGAAGGCGCACATCCCCACTCGGCCGCCTTGAGTCACTTTGGAGACGCTCTCGCCGTTGTACGAGCAGCGCCACAGGTCGCCGTCGTTGGACACGAAGTACAGGTCGCCCGTCTCGCGGTCCACGATCGGCTCACCCGCGACCGGCTGGCCCGTGAGCTTGCGGATGCGCAGATGGATGTCGTCGAAGTCGATTTGGACCTTCGGGCCCTCCTTCGGCTTGGCGTAGCGCATCTCGAGGTCCGGCGTGCGGGCGTCCTCAGCCGTCAGCGGCAGCAGGTAGAGACCGTCTCCGTCCCGATTGGAGGTGAAGTACAGGTACTTCCCATCCGCAGACCAGACCGGGGTGCCGTGCGTCGCCGCCAGCCGCGTGACGTTCTGCTCCTTGCCCGTGGAAAGGTCGACGACGTACAGGTTGAACGGCACGTTGCCCTTCTGGCGGGCGTAGACCAGGTAGCGGCCATCCGGCGAGAAGGAGAACGCGTTGTTCCAGTTGTGCTGGCCCGGGTAGTCGACGAGCTTCTTGGCCTCGCCGCCGCCGACGGGGATCCAGTAAATGCCTCCGTCCGCTCCGGAAACCCAGAACGCGAGGTGCTTGCGGTCCGGAGTGAGCCTGAGCTCGTGGGCGTCGCTGTCGGTCTTGTAGAAGACGGAGGTCTCCTTCGTCTCCACGTTGACGCGGTAGATTCTCTGCGGCCCCTCCCGATCGCTCACGAAGAACAGGCTCTTGCCGTCGGGGTGCCACACCGGCTCGTCGTCCAAGCCTGGCCAGTCGGTGAGCTGCGTGGCGTCGTCCTTGTTCGGCCCTTTGCCCTTGGTGATCGGAACCACCCAGATGTCGTTCCTCGCCACAAAGGCGATCCGCTCGCCGTCCGGGCTGACCGCCAGGTTCGAGGCGCCGTCGG
>DPBN01000029.1 GCA_003516955.1 Armatimonadota bacterium
GATCGCCTGCGGGCTGCCTTTGGCGACCGCTCCTTGGAACATCATACCCAAGCCGGAATCGGCCGAACCTGCCGAGGGTACCTTCGAGCTGAACCGCCAGACCCCCTGGTTCGCTGATTCGCGCGAGGCGAGCGGCGTGGCGTCGCTGGCCGTCCGGATGCTCGAGCCCGCGATGGGCGGGCGCATGCCGGTGCGGAATGGCAAGCCGCGCGCGGCCGACCCGCCTGCGGTCTGCCTCAGCACCCAGGGTGCCGATCCCTCCCTGGGCGAGGAGGGCTACGAGCTGGTCGTGGAGCCCAACCGGATCTCGATTCGGGCGCCGAGACGCGCCGGCCTCTTCTATGGAGTCCAGACGCTCCGGCAGATGCTGCCGCCCGAGGCCTTCGGAAACCGACCTGTGGCCGATGGGTTTCTGGTTCGATGCGGACGGGTGGTCGATCGCCCGCGCTTCCGATGGCGGGGCTACCTGCTGGACGTCGGCCGGCACTTCCGGACAGTGGACTACTTGAAGCGGACGATCGACCGTCTCGCCTCGCTCAAGATGAACGTCCTCCACTGGCACCTGACGGAAGACCAAGGTTGGAGGCTGCAGATCCGGCGCTACCCGAAGCTCACTGAGATCGGCGCGTGGCGCGACCAGGGAGGCCGCCGCTACGGGGGGTATTACACCCAGCGCGAGGCTCGGGAGGTGGTTCGCTACGCCGCGGAGCGCCACGTGACCGTCGTTCCCGAGATCGAGATGCCGGGACACTGCGTCGCGGCCCTGGCGGCCTACCCGGAGCTCTCCTGCACCGGCGGACCGTTCCGGGTGGCCAATCGATGGGGGGTGTTCGAGGACGTGTACTGCGCCGGAAAGGACGAGACGCTGGAGTTCCTGAAGGGCGTTCTGGATGAAGTCCTGGAGCTCTTCCCGAGCACGTTCCTCCACATCGGCGGCGACGAGGTGCCCAAGACCCGCTGGCGCGCCTGCGCCAAGTGCCAGGAGAGGATGCGCCGGGAGGGCCTGCGGGACGAGCACGAGCTGCAAAGCTGGTTCATCCGGCAGATCGACCGCTACCTGGCCTCCAAGGGGCGGCGCCTCGTCGGCTGGGACGAGATTCTGGAGGGAGGGCTGGCGGAGGGAGCGACCGTCCAATCCTGGCGCGGCATGGGCGGAGCCGTTCAGGCCGCCAAAGCCGGGCACGATGTCATCGCCTCGCCCACTTCGCACTGCTACCTGGACTACCCCCTGTCCGCCATCAGCCTGGAGAAGTCGTACTCCTTCGAGCCGGTGCCGGACGAGCTGACGTCCGACGAAGCTCGGCACATCCTTGGCTTGGAAGGCAACATGTGGGGCGAACGGACGCCGGAGGAGCAGGACGTGGATCGGCAGACCTACCCCAGGCTGGTCGCCCTCGCGGAGGTGGCCTGGAGCCCCAGAGAGTCGCGCGACTGGCCGGACTTCCAGCGGCGGCTCTCGGTCCACCAGCGGCGGATGGCGCTGCAGGGCATCGCGTTCGCGCTGCCCGCCGGCGTGCGCCTGGGCGACTGGACCCCCCAACTGGTCTCCGAGACGCCGCACGACGCCTCATGGCCGGTTCCGCGGACCTTGCTGAGGAGCGGAACGGAGGTGGTCGTCGAATTCCAGTACGAGAGCGGCCTGCACGGGCTCGAGGTGAGGGGTGTGGTCCTCGAGGTCGGTGGCCGGACCGTGGCGGAAGACCGGCACGTCGGGTTCGCCGGAGCGTCGAACCGGGCGAACCGGTACGTGCTCCGTCTTCCGCCGGAGCTTCCAGGCGGTTCCGCGGTGCTTCGGGCGACGGTCCGCAGCGACGGCGGGACGGACTCGCGCGGCGCCGTGTGGCTCCTGCCTAGCCGGCTCACGAGCCAGAGGTAACCTGCCGCTGTGGGAAAGCGAGCGATCACTCCCGAAGACCTCCTGCGTTTCCAGTGGGTGGCGGACCCTTGGATCCATCCCGACGGGGAGCGGGTGCTGTTCACCCTCAAGAGGGTTGAGAGCAAGTACAAGGTCGTGTCCCAGCTCTGGGTGGCCGGCCAGGAAGAGCCGCCTCGCCAGCTGACTTTCCACGAAGGCGGCGCGAGCCACGGCCGATGGTCGCCGGACGGGAGGCGGATCGCCTTCCTCTCCAAGCGCGGCGAGACCGGGGCGCAGGTCCACCTCCTGACGATGGACGGCGGCGAGGCGCGGCGGCTGACGAACTTCCCCGAGGGGAGCCTGTCGGAGTTCCAGTGGTCGCCGGACGGGCGGTGGCTGGCTGTTCGATTCCGGGAGGCGCATCCCGATTGGACCGAGTCCGCCAAGAAGCGGCGCCAGGAGATGGGTCTGAGCGACGCTCCGTGGGTTGTGGAGACGGTGTTCTATCGCTTGGATGGCGACGGAATCTTCGGAGACCGCAGGCACGGCCTGTACTTGGTCGACGCGGAGACGGGAGAGCATACGCGCCTCTACGACCAGGATCCCACGGGAATGGGCTCCTTCTGCTGGGCCGCGGATTCCAGCAGCTTGTTCGTGGTCCGGCCGCGCCTGGACGATCCGTGGAGGTCTCCCGAGGACGACGTCGTTCAGCAGGTCTTTCTAGACGGCTCGGTTCGTACGCTGGACCGGTTCCCGGCCGGCCCCAAGGGATCTTTGGCCGCATCCCCCGACGGCAGGTGGCTGGCCTTTCTCGGGGATGATCGCGTTCAGGAGTCCTGGGGAGCCCGCAACACCAGGCTCTTCGTGCACGCCCTAGACACCGGCGAGACCAGGTGCCTGTCGTCCGACACCGACGCCTGCCTGGCCGCGGCGACGCTGTCCGACGCGAAGGAGGGAGCGGCTGGATCCGTGGTCTGGTCGCCCGACAGCCGAGCGCTCTACGTGAACTTGCCGGTGCACGGAACCAACCACATCGGTTGTGCGACGCTCGACGGGACCCGTGTGGAACCGCTCACGTCCGGGCCGATGCTGGTGGCCTTCGGCAACCTGAGCGCCGACGGAACCCGGTTCAGCGTCCTTTTCGGTGGAGCCACGCGCCTGCAGGAGGTCGGGGTGTTCGATCTGGACCGCCATCGCCAAGGTCCGATCCGGCTCACCGGCTTCAACGACGACCTCTTCGAGGAGATCGAGGTTGCGGAGCCCCGGGAGCACTGGATCGACACGCCCGATGGAACCAAGGTCCACGCCTGGACGCTTCTGCCGACCGGCTATCGCGAAGGGGACCGCCTACCCGCGGTTCTGGAGATCCACGGAGGGCCGCACTGCCAGTACGGCTGGACCTTCTTCCACGAGTTTCAGGTGCTCGCGGCCGAGGGGTACGCCGTCGTGTACTCCAACCCGCGGGGCTCCAAGGGCTACGGCGAGGCTCACTGCCGCGCCATCGAGGGCGACTGGGGCAACAAGGACTGGGTGGACATCCAGGCCGTGAAGGATTGGATCAAGGCCCAGACCTGGGCGGATCCCGCGCGGCTGGGCGTCATGGGCGGCAGCTACGGCGGGTACATGACCAACTGGGTCGTCAGCCACTGCGACGACTTCGTCGCGGCGATCACGGACCGTTGCGTGAGCAACCTGGTGTCCTTCGGCGGCAACTCGGACTTCCCGCATCAGGAGAACGGCTACTGGAAGGGCGCTCCTTGGTCGGACATCTCCGAGCTTTGGCGCCAATCGCCGATCGCGCACTTCTCCAACGTCAAGACCCCGATGCTCATCATCCACAGCGATGGAGACCTGAGGTGCAACATCGAGCAGGCGGAGCAGGTGTTCGTCGCGCTGAAGCAGAGGAGCATCCCCGCGCGGTTCGTGCGCTATCCGCGGAACACGTCGCACGGGATGTCGCGCAACGGTCCGCCGGACCTGCGGATCCACCGCCTCAACGAGATCGTCCGGTGGTGGGCGAACCACCTTCTGCCGAAGCCCACGCCCTGAGCTCTCGGATCAGCCTGCGGGCCAGCCGAGCGTTGCCGATCAGCGTCGGCCGTTCCCTCGGCTCGACC
>DPBN01000019.1 GCA_003516955.1 Armatimonadota bacterium
AAGTCGTCGGGCACCTTGCCCACGCCGGCCTGCTTGCTCACCCTCGCTCCGGCGAAGCCCACCATGGCCCTCGGCTCGGCGAGGATCACGTCTGCGACCGAAGCGTAGCTCGCCAGTACGCCCGCCATCGTCGGGTCGGTGAAGACGGCGATGTAGGGAACGCCGGCCTCGCGGCAGCGCTGAACCCCAGCGATGGTCTTCGGCAGTTGCATCAGGGACAGCATCCCCTCCTGCATGCGCGCACCGCCGGACGCGCAGAACACGATCGCCGCCCGGCGCAGGTCCGCCGCCCGCTCCAGCGTCCTCACGATCTTCTCGCCGGCCACAGAACCCATCGACCCCCCCATGAAGGCGAAGTCGGAAACAGCGACGGACACCGGCAATCCGCCCAGCTTGGCCGTGCCGCTGACGACGGCGTCCTTGAGGCCGGTTTTCTGCTCCGCGGCCGCGAGCTTGTCGGCGTACTCCGGAAAGCCGAGCGGATCCGTGGAGCGGAGTTCGGCATCCAGCTCCTCGAACGAGCCCGGATCGAACGTCGCCTCGATGCGCTCTCTCGCGGAGAGCCGGTGGTGCCAGCCGCAGTGCCCGCACACCTTCCAAGACTGCTGGAGTTCGGTGTGGAACAGCACGCGCCCGCACCCGGAGCATTTGAGGAACTCAGCCATCGTATCGCCTGCGGACCCAACGCCGCAGGGGCATAGGATACCTAGGCCCAGGGGCGCAGCCTGGGGTCGCGCCGGGCGTAGGATACGGTGATGGTCCCCTTGGAGCGGCGCATCGTGGGTGTGGAGACCGAGTTCGGTTGTCTGGTGGACGACGAGAACCTCGGTCGGCCCGAGGGCATCGTCGAGGCCATCAAGGACTATCTCTTCCTGGACGCGAAGATCGGCGTTCTCGACGTCGTGGCCAGGGACGAGGTGTTCGAGCCCGCCCAGTCCGGCGGCTTCCTCGTGAACGGCGGGCGGCTGTACATCGACGCCGTCGGCTCGCACTTGGAGTACGCCACGGCCGAATGCATCGGCATCCGAGACCTGATCGCCAACGACCGAGCCGGCCAACGGTGGATCCTCCGGGCCTTGGACGACCTCCGCATCAACGACGCCGTGAGCGTCTACAACAACTCGATCGACCACTTCGGGGGCCACACGTTCGGCTGCCACGAGAACTACCTGGTCGCGGGCGAGGAGATGATCGGGGGCGTCGCCGCCATGAAGCTCCTCTCGTTCCTCGCCACCCGCCAGATCTTCGCCGGCGTCGGACGGGTGGGCGGCCACATCCTTGTGGACGGCGGCCGGCCCGACTACCAGGAGGTGGTCGCCAACCCGGTCGACTACATCTGGGTCGGCCACGTGTACGACGTTTTGCCGGATCCAGACGTCCGCTTCCAGCTGAGCCAGCGTGCCGACCACATCCTCAAGCCGCTGGCGAGCAGGGTGCGCTTCAACCGGGCGATGATCAACCCCAAGTGGGAGCACCTGTACAGCTACGGGGGAACCACCCGGCTGCATCTCCTGTTCGGCGAGGCCAACCAGAGCGAGTACGCCTACGCGCTGAAGGTCGGTACGACCGTGCTGGTCCTGCGTCTGCTGGAGGAGGACCGGATCGACGATCGGTGGATCCTGGCCAACCCCGTTCGATCCCTGAGGGAGGTCAGTCGGGACGAATCGTGGCGCTGGGAGGTGCGCCTGTCGGACGGCTCGTTCCTCGGCGCGGTGGACCTCCAGAGGGAGTTTCTGGAGCTGGCCCAGATCTACCGCGGAGCAGACGAGGACACCGACTGGATCCTCGACCAGTGGGAGGACGTGCTGGACGGGCTGGAGCGAGACCCGATGGCTCTCGCCGACCGCCTGGACTGGGTCGCCAAGCGGAAGATCCTTGAGCAGTACATCCAAGAGGAGGGCACGGACTGGTCGGACGACGCGCTTCACTCGGTGGACCTCGAGTACCACAACATCGACCCGGAGAAGAGCCTCTTCCACGCCTACGCCGAGGTCAACGGGATGCTGCGGGTGGTCACGGAGGGACAGATCGTCGACGCCATGGACACGGCGCCCGCCAACACCAGGGCGGCCGCGAGGGCCGAGCTGGTCCGCCGCCTCCAGGGACTCAAGGGCAGAAGGCTGTTCGCCGTGGACTGGAGCGGCGTCTCGGCGGGACCGCGCACCTACTTCGATCTGAGCGACCCGTTCGATCCCACGGTGCCCGAGCCGACGAGGTAGCTTAGAGCCCGTGGAGAAGCGCGTCTTCGCCTTGGGCTGCCTCCTCGCGGCCCTCGCCGTCGGTCTGGGCGCCTTTGGAGCGCACGGCCTCTCCGGCCTGTTGGATGCCCGGGGCACCGAGCTGTACCGGACGGCGATTCAGTATCTGATGTTCCACGCCGTGGGCGTGATGCTGGCCGCGGTGGGCGGAGGGCGCCTGGCGCAGTCTGCCGCCGCGCTCTTCTGCCTGGGTTCGGTGCTGTTCTGCGGGTCGCTGATGGCCCTGGCGCTGCACGCCCCGGGCTGGTTCGGTGCGGTGGCGCCGCTCGGCGGGGCGTCGTTCCTCGTCGGATGGCTGGTCCTGGCCTTCTCGGCGCTGCGGTCGGGTCGATGAGCGAGGCAGGGGGTGGCGGCGATCTGCAGGCGTCGCCTTGGCGGCGCAGAGCCGGCGTGCTCGCCGCGTTCCTCGGCGGTCAGGGGGCGTCCCAAGGCCTGAGCCTCGCGACCGGCTTGTTGCTTCTTCGGTGGCTGAGCATCGAGGCCTATGCGCAATACAGCCTGGCGTTCGCCTTTCAGAAGGTCCTCAGCGTGCTGACGGACCTGGGCCTGCAGGGGTCGATCGTGGCTCTGGTCGGGACCCGGGGCGCCGACCCGTCTGTGGTCGGTCTGTACGTCGATGCGGCTCGGCGGATCCGGTCGCGCACCTTCCTCGCGGCGGCGCTAGGGGCGGCCGTGGCGTTTCCCGTTCTAACCGCCCGGCAGCCCTGGCCGGCGCTGGACAAGGCGCTGCTCTGCGCGGCCATCGTGGCGTTCGTTTGGTTCGAAGGCGGCCTGCTCTACGGCGCGCCCCTGCTGATCGCGAGGAACGTCCGCGGCTACTACAGGGCCAAGGTCTGGCCTGCCGTCCTGCGGCTGGGGGTGACCGCTGGCGCCTGGGGACTGGGGGTGCTCTCGGGGTGGTTGGCCGCGTGGCTTGCGGCGCTGCAGACCGCATGGAGCGCGCGCCAGCTCAAGGCGCAGGCCCGGAGTCTGGTTCGCCAGCCGGAAACCCTACCCCCGTCGGTGTACCGCGAGTTCTGGAGCTACCTGGCTCCGCTCCTGCCGAATTCGATCTACTACGCTTTCCAAGACCAGATCGCCTTGGGGATCGTCGCCTGGGTAGGCACCTCGCGAGCCGTCGCGGAGGTCGGCGCGCTGGGTCGTCTGGCTCAGATCTTCCTGTTCCTGGGAGCGGCGAACCCGGTGCTGGTGGCCCCGCTCGTCGCCCGCAGCGGTAGGGCGGCGTTGCCGAGAACCTACGCGGGCGTGGGTGCGGCGGTCGCTCTGGTGGGAGGGCTCCTGTCCCTCACAGGCTGGCTGTTTCCGGCCCCTTACCTCTGGCTTCTTGGCCCACGCTACGCGGGGCTGGGAAGCGCTGTCGGGTGGGCCGTCACAGCAGGGTCGCTGGCCTTGGTGGCCGGCACGCTGTTCACGATGAACGCCGCGCGAAGATGGGTCTTTCTCCATGCGACGCTCGCTGGCATCGTTGCGACGCTCGCGGCGCAAGTGGCTCTGGCGATGAGCTTGGACATGTCCACCGCGGTGGGTGCCGCGAAGTTCATGGCTGGGACTTCGGCCTCCCTGTTCGTCGGAGTGGCGATGGCCGCGTGGACGGGCTTTCGCAACGAGGCAAACTCCGTCGCCCAGGGGTAGCATCCGCCCATGCTCGCCACTGTTGCCCTCCTCGTTCACACGGGACTCGCTCTGCTGACCAAACCCGCGGCGGCCGGACTCTCCGTCGAGCCGGTGCCGAGCTCGGGGATCGTCCCGGCCGGGACCAAGGCCGCGTGGACGGTGCGGCTGGCGGACCCTGCGCCCGGGGCGCGGCTACGCTTCGTCGTCAAGGCCAA
>DPBN01000338.1 GCA_003516955.1 Armatimonadota bacterium
CCGCGATTCGGACTATGCCCGGCGGCGGGAGGCGTGCTTCATCGTGGTCGCCGACTGCCACGAGCCGGGCGGGGCCTGCTTTTGCGCCTCTCTGGGCACCGGGCCCTCGGAAGCGGGAGAGGGCTGGGATCTCGCTCTGACGGAGGTGCTTCTGGGCCACCACAGGTTCTTGGTTCGGATCGGCTCGGAGCGAGGCTTGGCTGCGATGAAGGGGGTGGCGTGGAGGGAGGCCACGCCGGCGGACCTCGACGCCGCGGCGAAGCAGGCGGACAGGGCCGTGCGCCGCATGGGGCGCAGAATGGACGCTTCCGACGCCAAGGAGATTCTCTACGAGAGCGCATCCGACGGCCACTGGGAGGAGATCGCCCAACGGTGCCTGGTCTGTGGCAACTGCACGATGGTCTGCCCGACCTGCTTCTGCGTGAACGTCCGCGACACGACGAGCTTGGACGGCAACCGCGCCGAGCGGGAGCGAGTATGGGATTCCTGCTTCTCGCTCGAATACTCGTACATCCACGGCGGGAGCGTTCGGTTCTCGCCGTTCGCCCGTTATCGCCACTGGATGACGCACAAGCTGGCGTCGTGGCAAGAGCAGTTCGGCACCTTGGGTTGCGTCGGTTGCGGCCGATGCATCGTCTGGTGCCCGGTTGGAATCGACATCACAGAGGAGCTGGAAACGTTCCGGGCCAACGCGGGCCGGAAGAAGGAGGCGGCACGATGACGGACCTGTATCCGATCATTCGAAGCCAGGAGTTCTTCAAGGAGTTCTCGGAGGAAGACGTCCACGAGGTGGTGGGCTGCGCCACGAACATCGTGCTGCACCAAGGGCAGTACGTGTTCCGCGAGGGCGAGCCTGCAGACCACTTCTACCTCATCCGTCACGGTCGTGTGTCGCTCGAGCTGTTCGCGCCCGGGCGCGGCGCCGTCGTCGTCGAGACGGTGGAGGAGGGAGAGCCGCTCGGCTGGTCGTGGCTGATCCCTCCGTACAAGTGGCACTTTGCGGCGCGGTGCGACACCCTGCTTCGGGCGATCGCGCTGGACGGCCAATGCCTCCGGCGCAAGTGCGAGGAGAACCCGAGGCTCGGCTACCACCTCATGCGGCGGATGGCCGAAATGATGGAGTCTCGGCTGCAGGCATCGATCCTGAGGATGCTGGATCTCTATGGCGACAAGCGTTGAGCGGACGGTCGGCGCGGCGGACCCGATGGTTCCCGTGCCCTATGTCGTGGAGAGGTTCATCCGGGAGACCCAGGACACCTTCTCGCTGGAGCTGGAGCCGTTCGACCCAACGGGCGAGCTGCGCTTCCTGCCGGGCCAGTTCAACATGCTCTACGTGTTCGGGGTGGGCGAGGTCCCCATCT
The DNA here is from genome assembly GCA_003516955.1 of Armatimonadota bacterium. Taxonomy (GTDB): domain Bacteria; phylum Armatimonadota; class Fimbriimonadia; order Fimbriimonadales; family Fimbriimonadaceae; genus UBA8783. The sequence continues at coordinate 1,362 of DPBN01000338.1, forward strand.
CCATTAGTGGAGACGCCGCGGAGCCGAGGAAGCTGATCCACACCACTCGCGAGGTGGGGGTGGTGACCCGCGCGATGCGCAGCCTGAAGCCGGGTCACACCATCGGCGTGCGCGGTCCCTTCGGCACCAGCTGGCCCATGGACGAGGCGAAAGGCCACGACGTGATCCTGGTGGCCGGTGGAATCGGGCTAGCCCCGCTTCGGCCCGCGCTGTACTGGATCCTGCGCAACCGGGACGACTACGGCAAGGTGGTGCTGCTGTACGGAACCCGGTCGCCGGAGGACATTCTGTACAGCAAGGAGCTCGCGAAGTGGCGGTCGCAGTTCGACCTCGAGGTGTACATCACGGTCGATCGCGCGACCACCGAGTGGCGCGGGAACGTGGGCGTCGTCACCAAGCTGATCGGGCGAGCGCCGTTCGATCCCTCGGACACGGTGGCCATGGTGTGCGGGCCGGAGATCATGATGCGGTTCGCTGTGGAGGAGCTGGCTCGCCGGGGTGTGTCCACGAGCGACATCTACGTCTCGATGGAGAGGAACATGAAGTGCGGCATCGGCCTTTGCGGGCACTGCCAGCTGCGCGGGGAGTTCGTCTGCAAGGACGGGCCAGTGTATCGCTTCGACGTGATCGAACCGCTGTTCCTCGAGAGGGAGCTTTGAATCCATGAACCGTACCAAGAAGCCGAAGCTGGCGGTGTGGAAGTTCGCCTCGTGCGACGGATGCCAACTCAGCATCCTGGATTGCGAGGACCAGCTGCTCGAGGTGCTCGGCGCTGTGGAGCTGGCCTACTTTTCGGAGGCCACCAGGGCGGTCGTGAAGGGGCCGTACGACATCTCCCTCGTCGAGGGGTCGATCACCACCCGCCACGACGCCAAGCGCATCCAGGAGATCCGGCGCAACAGCGGCCTGTTGGTCAGCATCGGAGCGTGCGCCACCGCCGGCGGGATTCAGGCGCTCCGAAACTACGCGAGCGTGCGCGGGTTCATCCAGACCGTCTACCCCCACCCCGAGTACATCGACACCCTGGAGAAGTCCACACCGATCCGCAACCACGTGTTCGTGGACTTCGAGCTGCGGGGCTGTCCGATCAACAAGGAGCAGCTCGTCGAGGTTCTGAACGCGCTCCTGAACGGGCGAAAGCCCAACATCCCGACCTACTCCGTCTGCGTCGAGTGCAAGAGAAGGGGCAACGTCTGCGTCCTCGTCGCCGGCGGCCAGGCGTGCCTGGGACCGGTGACTCAGGCGGGTTGCGGCGCGATCTGCCCGAGCTACGCCAGAGGGTGCTACGGGTGCTTCGGCCCAGCCGAGTCTCCGAACGGCGCATCCCTCGCGGGGTGGTTCCGCCGCCTGGGGCACGACGACGCCTCGATCGTCCGCCTGTTCCGAGGCTTCAACGGGGCCTCGGAAGCGTTCCATTCTGTGAGCACAGCCCATGAGAACCCGAAGCCTCAAAGTTGACGTTCTGGCCCGCGTGGAGGGCGAGGGCGGCCTGTCGATCCGCGTCAAGGGCGACCAGGTCCAGGAGGTGAAGCTCAGCATCTTCGAGCCGCCGCGCTTCTTCGAGGCCTTTCTGGAGGGTCGCCACTGCACCGAGGCGCCGGACATCACCGCGCGCATCTGCGGCATCTGCCCGATCGCATACCAGATGAGCGCGTCGCGGGCGATCGAGGAGGCGTTCGGCATCGAGATCGATCCGATGGCCCGAGAACTCCGGCGAATGATCTACTGTGGCGAGTGGATCGAGAGCCACGTGCTGCACATGTACATGCTGCACGCGCCGGACTTTCTCGGCTACCAGGATGCAATCCAGCTCGCCAAGGACCACCCGGACATCGTTCAGCAAGGGCTGAGGCTCAAGAAGATCGGCAACGACGTGATGGTTCTGCTCGGCGGTCGCGAGATTCATCCGGTGAACGTCCGCGTCGGCGGATTCTACAAGGTCCCGCGCAAGCGCGAGCTGGAGGCCTTGCGAGCCGACCTCGAATGGGCGCTCGAGGCGGCGGAGAGGACGGTGGAGCTGGTCTCCGGCTTCGAGTTTCCCGAAATGGAGCGGGACTACGAGTTCGTCGCTCTGCGGAATCCGCCCGAGTACCCGCTCTTCGACGGCCGCATCGTGTCGAACTTCGGACTGGATCTAGCCCTGTCGGAGTTCGAGGAACAGTTCCCCGAGGAGCACGTCCCGCACAGCAACGCGCTGCACTCCGTTCGCAAGGGGAGGGGGAGCTACCAGGTGGGTCCGGTCGCCAGGTTCAATCTGAACTACGACCTTCTGACCCCGCGGGCCAAGGAGGCCGCTCGCAAAGCCGGCTTGGAGCCTCCGGTGCGAAACCCGTTCCGGAGCATCGTGGTGCGGGCGGTGGAGACGGTGTTCGCCTGCGAGGAGGCTCTGCGGATCCTGGACGCGTATGAGATGCCGGACCGGCCGTGGGTGCCGTTCGAGCCCAAAGAGGCCAAAGGGTTCGGGTGCTCCGAGGCCCCCAGGGGAATCTGCTTCCACAGCTACGAGCTCGGTTCCGACGGTCTGATCCGCAAGGCGCACATCATGCCGCCGACGGCCCAGAACCTGCGTTGCGCCGAAGAGGATCTCGCCGCGCTGGTGCCGAAGCACCTCGATCGCTCGGACGCGGAGCTTCAGTGGGTCTGCGAGCAGGCGGTGAGGAACTATGACCCGTGCATCTCGTGCGCCACGCACTTCCTGCGGCTGCACGTCGAGCGGGAGTAGACCCCTTCCGGTTCAGGAACCGAACGAGGACCCGAACGCGAACAGTCCGAGGCCGAGGAGTCCGGCCAGAGCCGTCAGAGCCCACTCTTGGCGGGTGAGGCGCAGGTGCCGGACGTTGGTGAGGAGCACCACCAGGCCGATCGGCACCAGCGCAGGCAGAGCGTTCAGGCTCACGGGGCCGATCCTGGCGTCTCCCGCCACCATCACGAGCAGAAGGTAGGCGGCCAAGGACGGCGCCAACCAAAGCAGCGTGCCTCGGCTGTTCAGCCGGAAGCGGTGCAGGATGGCGGCGAAGAGCGCCACGAACACGAGGTCCGCGGGGCCGATGAAGGCGACCGCGGCCAGGGGCGCCTCCTTGGGGCCGCTCGAAACCTCCGGCACGCGCATCGCCACGTTCTGCAGGACCTGCGGGGCGGCCTCCATGACGCGCTTCGTGAACCCCTTCTGCGTCAGAACCAGGAAGGCGTCGAAGAAGGGAAGGAACACGCACATCGGTGCCAACAGGTTCGGTTCCTTGATCGCGCCGGCGACGAGAGCTCCGAGGCCCAAGCATGCCGTCAGCAGGCAGGCCTGGCCCAGCGCCAAGGCCAGCGAAGACGCCACGGAGGAGCCGAGCCCCTTGGACAGCCACACCAAGAGCGCCATGCCCGCCGCGCCGGCGATCAGAGCCGCGAGGGAGGACCGACCGCCCAGACCAGACGACGCGCCCACGAACAGCGCCCACAGCGACAGCGCGAGAACCACCACCCCGGCCGCGAGGCTGAGCGCCGGGCTCCACGGGGCGGGGACCCGCACCCGGTCGGCAAGAAACTGGAACAGCGCCAAGGCTCCGGCAAGCAACAGGAAGCCCCGTAGGCTCTTCTCGCGCGGAGCATGGGGCGGCGGAGCGTCCGTCATGATCGGTATCTTGCCACGGCCATGGCCTCCTGGTACACGGCCAGAACGGACTCGATCATCCCCTTCTCCCGCGTGTGGCGGCTCATCTCGGCCGCGTTGCGCCCGAGCCGACGCAACAGACGCTCGTCCGTCAGCAGCTGGAGGACAGCTTGGGAGAATTCCCGGTGGTCGTTGCGGCAGATGAACCCGTTGACACCCGGCATCACCGTCGCGCTCGCTCCGCCCCCGGTCGCAACCACGGAGGGGAGGCCGTGCGACATCGCCTCCTCTACAACGAGGCCCTGGGTCTCGGTCACCGAGGGGAAGACGAAGAGGTCCGCGGCGGCGTAATAGCGGTCGACCTCGTCGCGGGGCACGAACCCGATGAAGCGCACGCGATCGCCGATGTTGAGCTCGCGCGCGAGTCGGATGCACGCGTCGCGGTACGGACCGTCGCCGACGAGCCAGAGCAACGCGGATGGTTCGCGCTCGAAAACCAGTCGGCTGGCGCGGAGCAGCATCTCGAGGTTCTTCTCCCGTGCGATCCGGCCCACGTACAGCAGCAGCTTCGCGCCGGGAGGCACCCTCAGGGTGGTTCGGGCCTCGGAGCGGTCGATCTTGGCCGGCGGGCGGATGGCCGTGGGAATGACGCGGCAGGGGGTATGCACTGCGTGCCTGCGCAGCCACTTGGCCGCCGCCTCGCTCGGCACGATCACCCGGTCGACACGGTTGTAGTAGAAGTTCGTGTGCTTCGCGATCTTGAAGCGCACATAGCGCCGAGGCAGGAACGGCACGTAGTGGGCGTAGCGATCGTAGAGCGTGTGGTAGGTCGTGACGATCGGCAGCTCGTGGGACTGCGCCCAACGCAGCCCGACCATGCCCATGGTGAACGGGGTGTGGGTGTGGATCAGATCGAAGCCGTGCGCCCGAAACCGCCGAAGCAGGTGCAAAAACGGCGGCACGGCCAACGGGTAGCCCTTGGACCAGGGCGTATGGATGGCGAGGCTCCGGTGGGTGTTGGGGTCGGGGTCGCGGTAGCCCGGATAGCCGGTGGCGAACAGATGCACCGAGCAACCCCGCTCCCGCAGGCCCTGGACCAGCGTGTCCACGCTGACGCTCACGCCGTTGAGGATCGGTAGAGCGCTGTCGGAGAAGACGGCTACCCGCAAGCGAACGCCTCCGGGCTCACTCGACCGGGAACCGACCGTGCTCCTCCACGAAGCGCACGATGGAGGACAGCCGGAACCTCCGCTGGCCCCCCTTGGTGCGATGGTGCAACAGCCAGCCCTTGTTGGTGTACCTTCTCACGGTCGCCGGGCACACGCCGAGCAAGCGGGCCGTCTCCTCCAGGGTGAGCTCCGGATCGAGCAACCGTCGGATGAGATCTTGGCGCGTTTCCTTGAAGTTGCGTCGGTAGTAGTTCGCCGTGACGTCGTCGGAGAAGAACTTGCACAGGAACTCGATGCTCTTGGGCACCTTGGTCCAGATTTCCTGCAGCGAAGGATCCACGGCCAGGTCGTCCACCGGCTGATCGGCCATCCGAGGCCGAGGTGCGCTCAGCTCCGTCCGCCGGCGCCGCGGCTTCCGGGTCTTCTTGCCGTTGGCCTGAGACGCCGACCCGTCGTCGTGCTGTTCTGCCGAGGGCGCCTCCACGTCCAGAAAGGCGCTCTCGATGTACGCGAACGGATCGAACGTCTTCTTCACTCCGGCACTCCTCCGCTTCCCCCTCACTTGGCTAGGCTCGCAGTGCGAGCATCGCGTCGCCGAAGCTCAGAAACCGGTACCTCTGGGCGACAGCGTGTTCGTAGGCCATCCGAAGCGGGTCTGCTCCGACAAAGGCCGAGATCATCAACAGCATCGTCGTCCTCGGCATGTGGAAGTTGGTGACGATCCCGTCGACGACCAGGAATTTATACCCCGGCCGGATGAACAGCCGGGTGTCGGACACGCCAGGGCGCACCTCGCGCGGCCCCACGGCCATCGACTCCAGGGTTCGCACGGAGGTGGTTCCCACGGCGACGATCCGGCCGGTCGCGCGGCGGACCGCGTCGGCTGTCTGCTCGGAGACCTCGCACCGCTCTCCGTGCATCGGGTGATCCCAGGGGTCGTTGGCGGCCATCGGCCGGAACGTGTCGAGGCTGACGTCGAGGGTCACTTGGGCGAACCGCACCCCGCGGCGCTCCAGCTCGCCGAGCACTTCCTTGGTGAAGTGGAGCCCTGCCGTAGGCGCCGCCGCGCTGCCCTCCCTGCTGGCGAACACGGTCTGGTACCTCTCGGGATCCTGGAGGTCCACACGGATGTAGGGCGGGAGAGGGACCTCTCCCGCGGCCAGCACCGCCTCTTCGGCGGCCCTGGCATCGTCCAGCCGGATCAGCCTGCGACCGGCCTCCAGATCCCGCTCCACGATCAGGCTGGCCCCGGAGTCCAGCAGGATTCGCGTGCCGGGGTGAAGGCGTCGGGCTGGCCGTACGAGGCAGTCCCAGAGGGATGGCTCGACGCGACGCAGGACCAGCAGCTCGACTCGGCCTCCGGACTCCTTGTGCCCGAAAAGACGTCGGGCGGTGACGCGCGTGTCGTTCCAGACGAGGAGGTCGCCGGGGTCCAAGAATTGCGGCAGCTCGCGAAAGACGGCATCCTGGACGCGACCCTTGGAGTCCACGACGAGCAGTCGGGAGGCCGCCCGGTCTTCCAAGGGCGTCTGGGCGATCAGCTCCTCCGGCAGTTCGTAGTCTAGAAAGCTCACAGCTCCAGAACCCTATCGGGGACGTCCAAGAGCGAGGAAACGACGCTGTGCTCGGTGGGCCTCTGGGTGTTGCGATCCAGAAGGAGCGCGTGCCAGCCCGCCCGGAGGGCCCCTTCGTAGTCGTCCACCGGATGGTCGCCCACGTGCAGCAGCTCTTCGGGGGCAAGACCGAGGCGGCTCTCCGCGGCCCGGAAGATCCCGGCGTCGGGCTTCTCGATGCCGACCTCCAGCGATGCCAGCACGCAGTCGAACAGGGCGCGGAGCCCTCTTCGCTCCAGCGTCCGTTCCAAGGAGTAGTCCCAGTTGCTGACCACGGCGAGGCGGAGACCCTGGGCGCGCAGCGCCTCGAGGCAAGGCAGGACGTCTTCGTACACTTGAAAGCAGACGGAGGCCGGGCCGTAGAGATCGTCGAGGAGCCAGCCGCGAAGCTCCTCCACCGACCACTCTTGGCCGTACTCGGAAGCCCATTGGCGGAAGACGTCGATCCAGTACCGGTCGCACGCGTCGCGGTCGGCCTCGGCGTGCAGGCGGACGTAGTCGGGGCGGGTTCGCACCAGCATGGACTGCAGCCTAGACTTGGCCTCCAGCGGGTCGATCTGCGCTCCGCGACCGAGCAGCGTGCGCACCCCGAATCCCACCGGGTCCCAGTCGGTATGGACCAGTGTCTGGAAGCAGTCGAAGGAGACGGCGCGGATCGGCATGGCGAGGGGCTGGGCGACCGCGGGGGTCGGCTACAATTATGATCCGTGAAGACGCTCGCTCTCTGGTTGGGAGCCGTTGCCCTCGGTCTCCAGGCCTCCGCGCCGAGCGGACAGGAGGTCGCGCGCAGGTTCGTCCCCGGCGACTCGGTCCGCTACGTCGTGCGGGTCGAACTGGAGCGCGGCGAGGCGGTCAGCGCCGTGGAGAGCAGGGTTCTTGAGACCGTGGAGAAGGTCGACGACGGGAGGGTCACTGTTCGGACGAAGTACCTCTCCGTCAAGGTGGGTTCTGCCGCAAGCGGATCTCGGCCGGACGACCGCACGGTCTACGGGTCGGACGGTTCGGTGTTGGCCGTCGAGGGAGGGGATGCGGACGCTCTGCGGCTTGCTCGCGCGCTGGCCGTATCCGGGGTTCCGGCGAGCGGCGGCACTTGGACGTTCGAGCAGAAGCCCGTGAGCCAGCCGGCTGCACCGCTCGCGAGGACGGTGTGCACCCTGGACGGCACCGAGGAAGTCGGTGGCGTGCCTTCGGCGCGGGTCCGCTTCGAGTTCCGCGAGGTTCCCACATCTGGGGAGCCGCTCGGGGCGAAGGGCGTCTACTGGCTGGCCGTCGGCGACGGCAGGCTCGTGAAGCTAGAGGCCGAACTGACGGGAATCCCCGGGCTGCCTGACAAGGACGCGAAGGCCCGCGTGACGGTCGAGCTGGATAAGGAGCGCTGACTCAGCGTTCGATGCTGGCTCTGGCCTCCTGATAGTCCTGCAGCGCCCGCTGGAACGCCGCGAGCATCTGTTGCACGGCCTTGAGAGGATCGCCCTCGTAGGGCCAGATGAACGCCTCCCTCGTCGTGTAGGCCGCACGGTGCCTTCGGGTCAGGATGCTGAACACCATCGGCGGGATGGAGCTCCGGTTGCGGAAGGACATGGCCACTCGGCCACCCTTGGCCTCGATCTTCTCCATGCCCAGCTCCTCCGCCACGAACCGGCAGTTCATGATCGTGAAGGCGTTTCGGACCTCCGTCGGCGGGTGGCCGTAGCGGTCCTCGATCTCGGCCGCCACAGAGGCGAGCTGCTCTACCGACCGGCAGGACATCATCTGCTGGTAGTAGTACAGGCGCTGGGCCTGGTCCTCGATGTAGCTTTCGGGGATGAGGGCCGGAACCGCGACGTCGAGCGCGGGCAGGGGCGCCAAAGAAGCCAAGGGGTCGGTCGGCTCGCTGGCGGATGCCGGCTGGCCATCTGCCGCGTTCTTCAGGGCGTGCACCGCCTCGTTGATGAGCTGCGTGTACAGCTCGTAGCCGACGGCCGCCATCGAGCCGTGCTGCTTGGCGCCCAACAGGTCCCCTGCGCCACGGATCTGAAGGTCTCGAAAGGCCAGCGAGTAGCCCGACCCGAGGGAGCTGAACTCCTGTAGCGCCTCCAGCCGCGCGAGGGAGCCCTCCGTCAGCGCCTTCGAGGGGTGGTAGAGCAGGTAGGCGTAGGCCTGCCTGTCGGAGCGTCCGACCCGGCCCCGGAGCTGGTAGAGCTGCGCCATCCCCAGTCGGTCCGCGTTCTCCACGATCAGGGTGTTGGCGTTGGGAATGTCGATGCCGTTCTCGATGATCGTCGTGGAGAGCAGGATGTCGATCTCGCCCCGGATGAAGCCGATCATCACCGGCTCCAGCTCGTCTTCCGTCATCTGGCCGTGGCCAACGCCAATGCGGGCGTTCGGCACCAGCCTGCGGAGCCGCTCCGCGACGTGCCCGATGGACTCCACGCGGTTGTACACGTAGAACACCTGCCCTCCGCGTGCGAGCTCGCGCAGGATCGCCTCGCGCACGACCTCGTTCGAGTAGGGCCGGACGAACGTGCGGATCGGCAGGCGACCGGGAGGCGGGTCGTTGATGATGCTCAGCTGGCGGATGTCCATCAAGGCCATGCTGAGCGTGCGCGGGATCGGCGTGGCCGAAAGGGACAGCACATCGACGTGCGTCCTAAGCTTCTTCAGCGCCTCCTTCTGGCGCACACCGAACTTCTGCTCCTCGTCGATGACCACCAGGCCGAGGTTGCGGAAGGCGATCTCCTTGGTGAGCAGGGAGTGCGTGCCGATCACGACGTCCACGGAGCCGTCGCGTAAGCCTTGGAGGACCTCCCTGCGCTCCTTGGGGGACCGGAACCGGTTGATCAGCTCGAGGCGGAC
>DPBN01000214.1 GCA_003516955.1 Armatimonadota bacterium
CACGTCCGAGCCCGCCCAGCCTGCTCCCCAGTCGCAGCCGCACGCGGCCGCCCCCCGGCAGCCTGAAGCTGCCACCGCGCCGACCGCCGGCCCCCTGCGCAACGCGGACGCTTCGCCCCGAACCAGGGCCTACGCGAGGTCCAAGGGTCTCACGGACGCGGAGATCCGTTCCATCCGCAGGGCGGGCGAACGCCTCACCGAGGCCGACGTGGACGCCTTTCTGTCCTCCCGCTCAGCCGCCGGGTCCGCCTACGAGGATCGGCCCATGCCCCAGAGACAGCGCGTTCTGATGAGCCGCCTTTCGCGGGCTCATCAGCTCGCCGTGCCGAGCGCGCTCACCGTGGTGGCGCCGTGGGGTCCCGTCGAGAGGCTGAAGGCTCGCATGGCCGCCGCCGGGGGCGATTTCCAGCCCTCAGCGTTCACGGTTTTCGCCTTCGCCGTAGCCACGGCCGTCCGGAACCACCCGGCTCTGCGCACGCAGCTGGTGGGCGACTCGACCCTCCGGACCCACCGCACCGCCACGTTGGGCATCGCGGTCGCGCGCGAAGGGGACGAGCTGGTGCTCGCAGCCGTGCCCGAGGCCGACCAGCTCGAGTGGCGCCCGTTCGCTGAGGCCGTTCGAACGGCGATCGTGCAGGCCCGGCAGGGCGTCGACCAGGCCAGCGACGCCGTCACGCTGTCCCTCACGAACCTCCAGTCCCAGGGCGTTCGGGACGGGTTCCCGGTCGTCGTGCCGCCGGCCGTGGGCACGCTCCTGCTGGGCGAGCCGCACTGGAGCTGGATCGACTCCGACGCGGGCCCGGTCCTCGCAAAGGTCGTCCACCTCACCTTCGCGTTCGACCACCGCCTGATGAACGGAGTCGGCGGCGCCGCGTTCGCGAACGAGGTCAAGGTCAACCTGGCGTCCATCGAAACCCTCATCCCTATCCCATGAAACCGATCATCGGCATCACCACTTCGTCCGAACGAAAGACCGAAGGAACGCGCACGGGGACCATCCGGCTCGACTGGAACTACGCGGAGGCCGTGGAGCGGGCAGGCGCGGCACCGATCCTGCTGCCTCCGAACGCCGATCCCGCCGACGTCCTGCCGCTGGTGGACGGGCTGTTGGTTCCGGGCGGCGACGACATCGACCCGCACCTGTGGGGCGAGAGGCGCCACGAGAAAACCTCGCTCATCGACCCGGCGCGCTTCGAGTCCGACTGCGCCTACGTCCGTCAGGCCCCGGACGGGTTGCCGATCCTGGGGATCTGCTACGGGTGCCAGCTGCTGAATGTGGTGGGCGGGGGCACGCTGCACCAGCACGTCCCGGACGTCGTGGGCCACGGCGAGCACAGCGGAGGAACGCTCCAGACGTACGAGGTCGTCGCCGGGACGCTGCTGCACCGTATCTTGGGCGACTCGGCCGAAGGGCGCAGCTACCACCACCAGGCGATCCGCAGCGTGGCGGAGGGGTTCCTCGTGGCGGCGCGGCACGAGGACGGCACGATCGAGGCCATCGAGTCCCAGCGGCACCCGTTCCGTCTGGGAATCCAGTGGCACCCGGAGCGGACCCTCGGCTCCCCGACCAGCGACGGGCTCTTCCGAGCTTTCGTGGAGCAAGCCGCCCTCTACCGCGCGCAGAAGGCGTGAGCGCCCTTCATCGCGCGCCCCGCACGTTCCGCAGCAGGACCGCCCCCAGACCCAAGCAGAACGCGGCGACCGTGAACACCGCGCCGTAGGCGATCGGCGGGTACTCCAGGATCGCTCCGAAGCCCGGGTCGATCCAGCGCAGCCATCCCAAAGCCCGGCCGACCAGGTCGAGGGCCATCGACGTCACGGCGGCGAGGTTCGGCGAGGTGCCGAACGCCCCGAGCAAGAATCCCGCCCCCGCGGGCGCGATCGTTTGGGGGAGCACCATCGAGATGTGCCACACGGCCATGTCCTTCCCGGCGTCCTTCCGGCTCGGCAGCACGTCGGTCCCCAGCGCCCAGTCGACGCTGATGTAGGCCCCGTATCCAAGCCCGAAGACGATCCCGACGGCAAGAGCCTGCTCCAAGGTGTGGCAGAAGGCCAGCAGCAGCGCCATCGCGGCGATCGTTCCGTTGGCCAGGTAGACGACCTTCTTGCGGCCGATGCGGTCCGAGAGGGCGCCGCCCACGAACGAGCTCGCGGTGGCACCGAGCAGGATGAGCGCGAGCATCTCGCTGGCGGTGGTCGCCGGGGTGGCCACTCCGATCACGTCGCGCAGGTAGTACTGCACGAACGGCTGCACGGCGTAGAAGCCGGTCATCACCAGAGCGCGCGTCAGCCAGACCCAGGCGAAGTCCGGGTGCTTGCGCGGATCGATCCACAGCGACCGCAGATGCTGCAACACGGTCACCCTCGGCGGCTTGTACGGCAGAGGAATCTCGCGGACCCCCAGCACCGTGGCGAGCATTGCGAGCGTGAGGCCGCAGCCCACCAGCAGGTAGGCGACCTCCAGGCGGCCCGCCTGCGCCATCGGCCCGGAGAGGAGCGCCCCCGTCAGCGTGCCGACCTGCGACAGGAACGCCATGTATCCGCTCGCCGTGCCCCGCTGGTCCTCAGGAACCAGATCGGGGATGATCCCGCTGTACGCGGCCGTCGCCACGTTGGTGCCCAGCTGCACCACGCAGTACGCGCCGAGGAACGGCCAGAAGGTCAACTGCCGGGCGAAGTGCAGCATCCCCCACAGGCCGGCCAGCGTGGTGAGCGTGCCCCAGAGGATGAACGGCCGCCGCCTGCCCCATCGGCTCGCGCAGCGGTCGCTCACGCCGCCGGCGATCAGCGGCACCACCAGGGCGACGATCGCCGCGAGGCTGAACGCCAGGCCGAGGTATTCGCCGCGTCGGGTCGGCTCCATGTCCTCGATCTGCTTGGGAAGCAGAACGACGAGCAGCGCCCCCCAGAGCAGATTGGAGCCGAACCAGTAGGCGGCCAGCGCGAGATGGGTTCCGACGGAGAGGCGTTTGCCCGCGTAGGGCGACCGCACCTCCGGCATGGCTTGGGGGGACATCGATCCCATTATGGCGGGTGAGACTGGCGCCCTCGGAGGGACTCGAACCCCCGACGCCCTCCTTAGGACGGAGGCGCTCTATCCGCTGAGCTACGAGGGCGCGCCTGCTTCTAGGATACCAGAACCGGGATCGTCCCATGGCCTTCCATCCGCGAACCGTATCCTTGGGGCATGGTCGCATGGCTGATCGCCGCCGCTGTCGCCGAGCCGGATTCCCTTCCCGTCGATCCGGTGCCCGGGGAGACGCACCTGCGCAACGTCCGCCAGCTCACGTTCGGCGGGCAGAACGCGGAGGCCTACTGGAACGTGGACGGCACCCGACTGATCTACCAGTCGAAGCAACCGGGCTACCCGGACGAGCAGATCTTCATCATGAACGCCGACGGCTCGGGCAAGCGGCTTGTCAGCACGGGCCTGGGACGTTGCACCTGCAGCTACTTCCTGCCCGACGGCTCCGGAATCCTCTTCAGCAGCACCCACGAGCGCGACCCTGGGCCCCAGCCGCCCGCCGACATGAGCCGGGGCTACGTGTGGATGGTGAACCCCAAGTTCGCGCTCTACCGGGCTGACCTGGACGGCGGCAACCTGCGGCCGCTGATCAAGAAGCGAGGGTACGTCGCCGAGGCCACAGTCAGCCCGAACGGCGACTTCATCACCTTCACGGGCGGATTCGACGGAGACCTCGAGATCTACCGCTCGAACCTCGACGGAACCAACATCCAGCGGCTCACGCACGAATACGGCTACGACGGCGGGCCGTTCGTGTCGTGGGACGGAAAGAAGATCGTCTACCGACGCGACGTGATCGAGAACGAAGCGGAGCGGCGGGACTACAAGGAGCTGTTCAAGCGCAACCTGATCCGCCCCGGCAAGTTGGAGATCTGGATCATGGACGCCGACGGCCGAAACAAGCGCCAAGTGACCCGACTGGGAGCCGCCAGCTTCGCGCCGTTCCTGCACCCGGACGGCAAGCGGATCATCTTCAGTTCGAACTACGGCGACCCGAAGGGCCGGGAGTTCGATCTGTTCCTGATCAACGCGGACGGCACCGGCCTGAAGCGCATCACCCGCTCGCCGGAGTTCGACGGGTTCCCGATGTTCACCCGCGACGGAAAGAGGCTGGTCTTTGCGAGCAACCGGAACGGCAAGGTGCGCGGCGAGACCAACATCTTCGTCGCGGACTGGGTCGACTGACGGGCCGTCAATCCTCCAGCAGAACCTTGACCACCGCCTTCAGCACGGCGGAGGTGCCCGTCCTCGGGTCCAATCCCGGCGCGTGGAGTTCGCCCGGCAACAGAACCGCGAACCATCCCGCAGCAAGGGGCAGGCGCAGGCCCCGGCCCTCCACAAAGCCGATGTCCCGCCTTGGGTCGAAGCCGGGGTCGTCGCCAGGCACGGCCTCCGGAGACCACTCGAGCTCCTCCGAGCCCATCGCCACGAACTGCACGTCCGCGTAGCGCCGGTGGTATTCGAGCGGGCCTTGCGCCTTCGTGGCGTACTCCGACACGACGGCGAACACTCTGTCCCCGTCGATCTCGTGGCGCCCGGCGACGGTGTCGGGCCAGCTCCGCCCCTCCAGCCAGCGGAAGGCGGCCACCAGCCTCGCGTCGAGGCCATAGCTCGCCCATCGGTCCAAGCGGTCGAGAATCATCCCTCCTCCGAAAGCGCCAGCAGGTACTGAGCCTGAGCGTGCGGATCAGCCGCAAACCCAAGCCGCACCATCGTCTGCCCCAGGATCTCCTCCGGGAAGCAGGGCGGGGCAACCCAGGGCGCCTTGGGCAGCGCATGCGCAGCGTGCCGGATCACCTCGGCCAGCTGCTGGAGCGTGATCGGGCTCGGCGAGAGAGGGAGTCCGTGGATCTGCACGGCCTGCCCGGCGAATTGAACGATGGCGGCAGCGTTGCCGAGGGCGAAGGCCCGGCACTCGGACCCCAGATGGCACAGGGCCTCGCCCGAGACCATCCAGGGGGCGTCCGGCACCGCCGTTCGGCCGATGCGGCGAGCCGCTTCCGCGGGGTCGATCTCCTCGGCGGGCCCCTCGGCGCCAAGAACCTCCTCGGCCCGCCACCCGACCAGCCTCCGAACCTTGCGGAAACCCAGGCTCTCGTGGAGTCGCACCGCCTTCTCGTTGCACTCGAAGGCCTCGAGCCAGATGCTCCGCTCGCCGCGTTCGCGAGCCTCGGCGATCAGCCGACGCATGAACCACCGCCCGAGCCCCCTGCCGCGGAGTTCCGGCACGATGCCCATGGCCAGGAACCGGCAGGATCGGCCGCGGCGCGCCACGAGGGCCAGGCCGGCGAAGCGGTCCCCCTCCAGCAGCCGGCGGCTCAGCAGCAGCGACGCGCCATCGCGCGTCAGCAACCCGTCGACGGTGTGGTCGCTCACCCGGAGGGGAACGCAGTAGTCCTCGAACAACCGGGACAGGTCGCGGCGGATCTCCCGCAGCGCGCAAGCCCGCAGGTCCTCGGTGCGCAGCGAATCCCCGGACGGGCCCGGGCCGGCGTCCATCAGAGCTCCGCCGCGTGGACGATCAGGCGGAAGACGTCGGTGTTGTCCACGTACGGCCCGCGCACCGGATCGGTCCGCTTGGCGAACTCCAGCAGCTTCGCGGCGCCGGCGCCCCTGGCGAACAGCGGAACCAGCGACCGCGTGTGGCT
>DPBN01000406.1 GCA_003516955.1 Armatimonadota bacterium
TGCTGCGGCACCACTCCGGATCACATCCGGGAGCTCCGGGCCCTCTTGGAGAGCCGGCCGCTGCGGTCGCACCGCCACGGCGGGGTGGCGCTCCGCAGCCGCGAAACGACCGAGCTGCCGCAGGCCCAGCCCAGCGAGCTCAGCGAGAAGCTGGGGCGGAAGTTCGTGGTGGCCGTTGAGCTGGACCTCCCCCGGGGACTGAACCTGGACCGCCTGCTGGACGGCGCGAGGCGCCTGAAGATCGCCGGCGTCGACGTGGTCAACATCTCCGACGGCGCGCGAGCCCGGCTCCGCATGACGCCTTCGGCGGCCTGCGCGACGATCCAGAGCCGCGTCGGCATCGAGGCGATGATGCACTTCAGCTGCCGGGACCGCAACCTGCTGGCCATCCAGGCGGACATCCTCGGGGCGCACACGCTGGGCATCCGCAACGTGCTGGCCATCACGGGCGACCCCGCGAACATCGGCGACTACCCGAGCGCGACCAGCGTGTTCGACGTGGACTCCATCGGCATGGTCCGCATCCTCAGGAGGTTCAACGAGGGGATCGACCTCGCCGGCAACCCCGTCGGGATGCGGTGCGCGTTCACGATCGGGGTGGCGTTCAACCCTCTGCCGATGGATCGGGATCTGGAGTGGGACCGACTGCGCCGCAAGGCCGACGCCGGCGCGAACGTCGTCTACACCCAGCCGGTGTTCGACGAGCGCGCGATCGACGAGGCGCTGGACGCCTGCCGCTCGGTCGGCCTGCCGTGCCTGGTGGGCGTGCTGCCGCTCCGCAGCCAGAGGCACTGCGAGTTCATGCACAACGAGGTGCCGGGCATCGAGATTCCGGAACGCCTCCGAAGGCGGATGGCCGAGGCCCCTACCGAGGAGGACGCCCAAAAGATCGGCATGGAGGAGGCGATGCTGCTGGTCGAGCGGATCCGCTCGTGCGCCCAAGGCCTGTACCTGATGCCCCCGTTCGGCAACGCCGGCGCGGCGATCCCTCTGGTGGAGGTTGCGAAGGGAAGTGTCTGAGGGCGGGCTTTCGCGACGATCCTTCCTGAAGGGCGCCGCCGTAGGCATGCTGGGTGGCGTCGCCACCGTCGGGTTCGGCCGTCAGGTGGCCGACGACCTGGAGGTGGGGCGCGTCACGCTCAAGCTACCGGGGTGGCCGTTGCCCGCCTACCGCGTGGCGCTGCTCGCGGACTTCCACGCCATCGACGAGGCCCGGGTGCAACGGGCCTGCGCCGCAGTTCGGCTCGCGGCCGAGACCAAGCCGGACTTGGTAGTGATCGCGGGGGACTTCACCTCCCGAGCCACCCCGTGGGCCTTGGAGCTGCTGAGGCGCAGTCTGGAAGACCTGCCTCGTGGGGTGCCCTGCGTCGGCGTGTTGGGCAACCACGACTACGCTTCGGGGGACCCGCGAGCCGTCGCGGAGACGGTGGCCTCCGCCGGCGTGCGCCTGCTGCGGAACGAGGTGACCGAGATCGGGCCGGTGGCGGTCGCGGGCGTCGACGACATGCTGTACGGCTACGGCGACTGGGCGTGCGCGGCGGCGCACTCCGGGAGCGTGCCCCTGCTGGCCGTGGTCCACGAGCCGGATGCGGTCGTCGGCGCGCCGACGAACGTCGCCCTGCAGCTCAGCGGCCACAGCCACGGCGGCCAGATTTGCCTGCCCTTCGGCTATCCGCTGAGGCTGCCGCCGGGCGCGAGGCGGTTTTGGCGAGGCTTTCACCCTGAGGCGACCAGGCCCCTCTACGTCACGCGTGGGGTCGGAACGACCGGGCTGGACCTTCGGCTCTGGTGCCCGCCAGAGGTGTCGATCCTGACGCTGATCGCAAAGTGAAGCGGGCAGGACCCTCAAGGGTCCCACCCGCTTCTGGTCTTGGGCGCTTTCAGTGGCCCCGTGCGCCGATGCTCTGCTGCTCCTCGGCGGAGAAGCCCTTCTGCTTGAGGCTCTCGTCCAAGGTGGCCGGCTTCATCGGCGTGCCCTCTTGGTCCGGGTGCTGACCGCAACCGGACGCCAAGGCGGCCAGGGCCACGATGGCCAGAACTAGTCGCTCGACCACGTCTTCCCCCAGAAGCGGAAGAGGTTGCGCTGGTCCATCAGGGCGCAGTACTCGGCGACGTTCGAGGCCTCGGTCTTCGAGGAGTCGAGGCGGCTGTAGCCGATGAACTTCTCCCGCCCGAACTTGGCGGCGTGGCCGTCCGCGTAGGCTCCGACCATCTTCGCGTTCGGGTAGTCGCGGCGCGCGTCCCAGATCAGCTGATCCCAGCTCCAGCCGGTGGCGTACTCGTCGATGTAGGGCCAGGAGGCGTTGCGGGCGAAGAACCGCATCCAGGAGTAGTTGAGGTTCGCGTAGCGGGTCGGGGCGATCGCAAGCCGCTCGGCCGGGCTCTCGATCGCGGTGAGGCTGCGCACGCCGTTGGCTTGGCCCCAGTTGATCGACTCGCACGTGCCGCCCCAGCTGCGGGAGTAGCCGTCGGTGTTCAGGCTGAACGTCGTGACCCACTGCCACTTGTACACGTAGCCGGGATAGAACGGATCGGCGAAGTCGTCCCCGCCCGGATCCTTCTTCAGCGGGTCGAAGAAGATCTGCCGGTTCTTCACGTAGGGGAACACGTCGCCGACCCACGTGTCGGTGTGCTGGTAGCTGGTGCCGTACTCGTAGACCGCCATGTCGTCGTAGTCCGTCGAGTACATCGGCAGGGCCAGGGCCAGCTGCTTGATCTGGCTGGTCGCCGTGGAGACCTTGGCGGACGCCTTGGCCTGGGCGAACACGGGGAAAAGAATGGCCGCAAGGATCGCGATGATGGCGATCACCACGAGCAGTTCGATGAGAGTGAAGGCTCGAATCCGCATGTTGCACCTCCGAGCCTAGAATCCCACCCGCGGTTGAAGAGCAGGTTAACGGTCGGTCAGCAACTGGTTAAGCCCTGGGAGGATCTCAGCGAAGTCGGCGACAAGGTAGTTGCGACCTTCGCTGTTCATCACTGCGAGCAGCCCGCGCGGGAAGCCGGGCAGGGCGCGCGAGGTGCAGTCCAGGCCGTCGGTATCGTCCGCCCCCAGCCGCAGGCGCGCCAGCAGGGCGTGCGGGCTTCGGCGATCGTACACCAGCACCTCGCTTCCGCCCTTGATCTGGTTGCTTGAGAGCAGGTAGCCGCGGCCTTGGCCCAGATCGTAGACCGCCAGCCCCTCCCGGTCTCCTTGGTAGAACCGGTGGCCGAACTCGGCAAGCTGCTCGCCAAAGCGGGCCGAATCCGGATCCGCCACGATCTTTCGGATCGCGTAGTCCTCGTCCGCGTAGTACACCACGCCCGCCGAGTCGTCGACCACGACGGCCTCGATCTCTCCGTCCCCGCTGAAGCGGCCGACCCGGCCGACGGGCACGCAGTCGACCTTGCCGTCGCGAGGCTGGAGCCGGTACACGCCCAGGTATCCCTCTGTCGGCCCCTCCTTGGGCGAGACGAAGGCGAAGATCGCCCCGTCGCGCGGGCGCCGGAAGAGGCTGATGCCCATGGGCGCGCCACGCTCGCCCGGTTCGCCGGCGAAGACGTCGGTTCTGCCGCTCACGTCGCGGAGCGTCCGCGACTTTGGGTCGATGGCGAAGATTCGCAACCGCCGCTGCAGCCGCTCGGTGGCCACGGCGATGTCGACCGAGCGCCCGCTCAGGCGCAGGCCGTACTCGACGTCCACATTGTTCGGTCGGTCGATTCCGAGAAGCTTCTGGCGCACTCGGCCGTTCAGGTCGTACACGTACAGGCCGCCGGTGGGAGCGGCGGTCTTGTCGTTGCCGATGAGCAGGCTGAGGCCGGGATTGGTCGGGTGGATCCACACGGCGACGTCGTCGGCGTCCTTCTCCACGGGTTCCAAGCGCATGCGGACGGGGATGTCCAGACTGGGAGCCTGGACCAGAGCGAGTGCACAGACGAGGGAGGTCAGCATCTTTCTTCGGGGATGGGTCGTTCGGACAAGATGCCGGGGCCGCGCGACTCGCGCGCGACCCCAAGCCGGAGGTTGGTGGACCGAGAAGGCGTCACTCGTCGAAGATCGGGGTCCAGCCCTTCACCCGGACGTTGTCGCCGCCGGGC
Organism: Armatimonadota bacterium; assembly: GCA_003516955.1. GTDB lineage: Bacteria > Armatimonadota > Fimbriimonadia > Fimbriimonadales > Fimbriimonadaceae > UBA8783. Next base: position 4,078 of record DPBN01000406.1, read on the forward strand.
GTCGTGGGCGGGAACACGAGCAGCGGGTTGCCGTTGGTGTCCACGCTGCACTCGCCGTTGGGCCCCCAGTTGGTCTTGCGCCACTTGGCGTGGCCGTCCAGATAGGCGATCGTGGTGCCGCCGTTGTGGCCGCCGAGCGTCGGGTCGGCGTTGGCCGGGTCCGGATAGATGCCCGTGCAGTCCTTGGTGCGGCTGTACAGCTCGTCCAGCTCGTCGCCCTCGATTTCCGAGTCGGTCGCCTCGAGAAGCAAGAACGACTCGGACGGCGCCTGCCAAGCCGAGAGGTTCGCGCCGCCGGGAAAGTCGCCGATATGCTCGTTGTAGGCGTAGGTGGTCCAGTACTGGATGCTGGCGCACTTGCCTCCCTTGAACAGTGCGCAACTGAGGCCCCAGGACTGAGCCGGCTGCGGCCAGATGCACGCGGCGCGCGCCTTGCTCAACTCCTGCGGGTTGTTCTTCGGCGCGTTCGGGTTCCAGTAGAAGGCGTCGGCGGCCTTCGACCGATCCTGCGGCTGCTGCTTGATGTAAGGCTGGAACAGCCACGGCCAGTAGTAGTTGCCCCAGCGGTCGATGCTGCCGATGGACATCGTTGGATCGGACGGGCAGAAGCGGATGAGCGGGTCGTTGGGCAGCATGTCGTCGTAGTCGCTCGCGTACATCATGGCGGCTAGGCCGAGCTGCTTGAGGTTCGAGAGGTTCTGGGCCTGCTTGGCCGCGGCCTTGGCCTGGGCGAAGACCGGGAACAG
>DPBN01000053.1 GCA_003516955.1 Armatimonadota bacterium
GATGGCGGGCGCGGACCTCGGGATCGTCCTCCCAAACGTGGCAGCCGTCCGCGTGGTAGTTGACACACACCAGGTCGCGCTCGTCCATCGCTTGCCGGACCTTGCGCAGGCGGTCCTCGTCGAGCTGAACCTCGACGTCGGAGCCGAGCAGGCCGTTCCAGATGTCAGCGGTGAGGAGGTGGTACCGATAGCGACAGGCTTCGAGGTACCCGAAGACGTCGATGGTGCCCTCGGCGAGGGCGCCATGGAACGAGAAGGAGGCGATGCTGATGTTCATGAACGATTCACCCCGCGCGGCAGGTTACCAGCCGGCGGGGCGAACGATGCGCGGGTTCGCGGTCTCTCAGGCCTTCAGCATGCTGCGCAGCATCCAAACGGTCTTCTCATGGGCAAGGATCAGCGACTCCGCGATGCCTTGGGTGACCGGATCGCCGTGCTCGTCGGTGGCTTTCCAGAGCCGCCGCAGGTCGGCGATCAAGGCCTCGTAGCCGTCGACGAGGTCCCGGACCATCGCATCCTCGCCACGGAGGCCGGGGGATTCGCGGACCGAGCTGATCTGCGCGAACTCCTGCAGCGTTCCGGGCGGGTACCCACCGAGCGCCCGGATGCGCTCGGCCAGCTCGTCGACCTGCAGGAAGTGCGCCTCGTACAGCAGCTGGAACTGGTCGTGCAGCTCCTTAAACCTCGGGCCCTCCACGTTCCAATGGTGGTGCTGGGTCTTCGTCATCATGGCGTAGGTGTCGGCAAGCACCTGGATCAGCGCTTGAATCACGGGTTGGTTCCGGCTCATGCTTCGGTTTCTCCTCGGGGCGATCTCCTACTGGCAAGACGCGAGACCAGAGTGTGTGGATTCAGAATCGTTTTAGATTGGGTCTAATGGATCGGCCGGATTGGCCTGGCTCCGACGATCCCGCCTTCAGCTCCTCCAAATGCCCGCCGAGCCGGAGCAGCGGATCGTATCCGCGGTCTGCGTTGATCACGAAGAGGTTCCGAAGTGCGCGCGAAGCCGCGCTGTAGAACAGCCGGTGGCGAACCGCATCGGGGTAGCCGTCGCCCGGCAGAGGGGAGGGCCACAGCAGCACCACGTTCTCGATCTGCCATCCCTTGAAGCTGTGGATGGTGCACATCTTCAGTTCGCCGCGGCCCTTCCAGAAGGCTTTCTTGCGCGCTTGGCGTTCCCTGCCATCCGTGGAGAACACGTGCACGATCGGCCCGAAGTCGCCCTTGATCCTCTCGAAGGCGCGCAGACCCCAGCCGTGGGTGGGGACGAGCACGCACACGTCGCTCGGGTGGAATTCCTGGAACCAGCGGATCGTCTCGGCCAGCAGCTCGAGCGCCTCTTCGTTGTCCGTGGCACGGATCCAGCCGAAGCGCTCGTGCTCGGTGCCCTCCAGCGTCGGCTCCATCCTCGGTTGGATCGGCTCATCCTCGTCGTCTCCCAAGCCGGTCGCTTGCGAGAAAGCCTCGAGGAAAAGGGCTGCGCGCCACGGCAGCCGGTAGGACCTCGATCCGAGCTGGATCCACCTTCCGCGGAAGCGGCACACCCGCGGGCCGCGATCGGGAACGTCTCGGCCGCCCTCGCGTCCGTAGAGGTTCTGCCTCTGGTCCGCAACGATGACCATCTCTCCGTCCTGATCCAGGAAGCGCGCCAAAAGGTCCAGCCAGCGTGCCTCGAAGTCTTGAACCTCGTCGACGTAGATTCCACCGTAGCGGGGCAGACCGAGGTCCTCCGGGGTGGCGCCTGAGTCGAAGCGCCCCCTCAGGGCCCGGAAGGCTTCGTCGAAGAGGTTGCCATCGCTGAGAGCCGACTCGCCATCGTCGCCGAAGACGTCGGACTCGCATCCTCCGCGGATCGGCAGGCGGCGCAGCAGCCCCGCCTGCGAGGCCGTTTGGATGCACCAAGCATGGAAGTGGTTGCACCCCAGCCGATGCTTGTCGACCCGGTAGGGGCTGCGGCTCATCAGGTCGTGGAGCCAGTGGGACATCGTGACGTTGTGGCTGACGACCAGCACCTCGCGGCCCTCGTGGTTCGCTCGCAGGGCCCGGTGCACCAGCACGAACGATTTGCCGCAGCCCACCGGCCCCCGGATCCGATGGAAGCCCTGTCCCGGAACCGTCTTCGGTTCCTGCACCCGGTCGGGCATCGGCAACGGTCGTTGCTGCTCGATGAAGTGGCGAGGCGGCATGAGGTACACGATCAGCCTGGCGATTGCGTCGGAGGTGGTCTCGTCCATCCCTTGCCGCCGCTTGTGGTAGCAGGAGGGGACGATCTGCTGGAGGCGCTGGCGGTCGAGCCAGTCGCGACCGAACACGATTTCCTCGTCGCCCAGCCAAGGCTTGAGGAGGTCGCACGCCTCCTCGGTGGTGGCGCGGTGGAAGTAGACCGCGGGGCGGCAGATCTTCTGGGGCTTGAAGGAGCCGCGCGGCTCTCCCTCCGCCTCCCGACCGGCCAGAAAGCCCTCGTAGATTTGGGCGGCGTAGATGCGGGCCTTCAGGATCGGGTTCTGCGCCTCCCACTCTTGGCCGGCGGATCTCCCGATCAGGCGGTCTCCTTGGGCGCAGTAGGAACCGAGCCGCCAGTCCTTCACCTCGAAGACGACCACGCCGACGTTCGGGTTGGCCACCACGACATCCGGACGCAGCCCGTTGAGGTGGGGCTGGGCGAAGATGCTCCAACTCTCCGGCAGGCTGGCATCGAGGAAGCTCACCAGCTCGCGCTCCCCCTCCGTCAAGGCGGCGTGGAGAGAGTTCAGCGTGTCCCAGTCTGGAAAGAGTCTTTGCATCGCCGTTTGGGCGGCGGTCCCGCACCCGTCGCGGGGGTGAGGCGCATGCCACCAAAGGCATCTTCTCAGCAGACCCGCCTGCTTGGCCACGGGATGCTGTTCCGACGGGGCTTTCTGGCGTCTTCGCGGCCGCAGAAGCGACTAGGGGATTCGTCCGGACGATCGGAACGTTGGCGGCCGGTCTGCGCCGAGACGAAGGTTCCGGCACGGCGTTGGCGGGATGCCTGCATCAACAGCAGGCTGAGGGCCATGAGAGCCATGCCTCCCTCCAAGCCGAAGAGGCTGCCGTGCCCTTGGCCGGAGGCTCGGCTTGGGGGCAGCAGCTCGTCCAGGCTGATGGAAACCATGATGCCTGCCACGCCGCCGATCCGAACCAATGGCCTCAGACGGAACGATGCCGTTCGAGCCGCCGAAGAGGGTTCGGGTCGCCAGAAAGCCAACCGCGGCCCATGCGGGTTCGGCGAGTCCGCTTAGAGCCGAGTAGACGAACGCCCTCCTCCGGCTGCCCGTGGCATAGTAGATCGGCACGGAGACGCTGATGCCCTCGGGAATGTTGTGCAGCGCGATCGCCGCCGCGATCGCTACGCCCAACTTGGGATCCTCGAGCGCTGCGAGGAACGTGGCGAGGCCCTCGGGATAGTTGTGGATGGCGCGCCATCACAGGGAAGGGCGCCCCAGCCTTCGCTGCTCCTCTCCCCATCGCCCCTGGCCGTCACCGGAAGAGGCGCTGGGCGAGCCAGTACAGGTCGGCCCTCCAGACTTCGAAGTTGTGGATGCCGGGGCCCACGTGCCACACGTGCTCCAATCCCGCCTCTTGGAATTGCCTCCGCCATCCTTGAGCCAGGCCGAGCAGCACGTCGCGATCGCCACGGGAGAGCCACAGCAGCCTCAGCCGGAGCCGCCTCGGGTCGGCGACCAGAGCATCGAAGCGTCGCGGATCGCCCGCGGGGGCCATAGCGGCAACCCAGGCGAACAGGTCCGAGCGCCCCAAACCGACGTTCAGCGCCTGTCCGCCCCCTATGGACAGCCCGGCGATCGCCCGCCCCTCGCGGTCGCGCCGCACCGCGTAGCGCGCCTCGATCGCCGGGAGGAGGTCCTCCACGAGGTCCCTCTCGAACCGTGCGAAGTCGCCCGCCACGTCTCCACCGAGCGGATTGGCGAGGTTCGGCTCCAGAGAGGCCCTTCCGTTGGGCATCACGACGACCATCGGCACCGCTTTGCCCTGTCGGATGAGATTGTCCAGGATGGCGTCCGCCCGGCCGGCCATGCGCCACACGCGCTCGTTGCCGCCGAAGCCGTGCAGAAGGAACAGCACGGGGTACTTTCGCTCGGAGGAGTATCCCGGCGGCAGGTAGACCTCTGCCTTGCGTCGGAACCCGACGGTCTTCGACTCGTACTCGAACGTCTCGATGCGTCCCGCCAGGCCTCCGGACGGCGCTTGGTCGAAGCCCGAAGGCGGGGCGGGGAAGGCCGGCTTGTCGTCCGGACCCGGCTTCGCGGCCGGTCCGACCCTCGGACCCTGTGCCAAGCCGACCGCAGCCAGTGCGAACCAGAGAAGGAACGGGCGCATGGTGGCAATCATGCGCCCGCAGGGACCAAGAGACCCGGGACCGCCGATCATCCGCCCGCCCGTGTGGGCTTGGCCTCGGCCTTCGGGGCGGTGGCGGGGGGAGCGGCAAGGCTAGCCTTCTTCTGGGCCTCGACGTAGGGCTTGATGAAGGCCTGGGCCTCTGCCTTGGAGCGAAGCTGGGGGATCTTCGCGAAGTCCTTCGCGCCGTGCGCCGCCCGAACGAGCTGCACCGCGAGCCGCCCGTCCGTGGCAAACTTGAGCGCCTTGGTCAGGATGCGCGCGCTCTCCTGAGGCGCGTGGAACCCCATGCCGTTGTTCGCGGCCACGTAGTCCCAGTACATCTGGGCACGGCGAACCAGGTCTCGCGGCTTCTCCAGCTCCTGGTCCGTCGCTCCCAGGCGGATCGCGTCCCCGATCTCCAAATGGAGGATCGCGATCTCCCGCTGAGCCGTCTCCAGCATCTGTTGGTGGTTGGTCTGGATCGCCTCCACCCGCGAGCGAATCTCGTTCTCGCTCCAGCGGTGGCACACCTGACAGCTGTTCGAGATGTTCAGGAGCGGCGAGCGGACCTGGTGGTCGGTGTACTTGATCCCTCCCTCCGTCTTGTAGGGCATGTGGCAGTCGGCGCA
>DPBN01000054.1 GCA_003516955.1 Armatimonadota bacterium
TCGCCGAGCTAGACCCCGAGCTTCCGGCGGAGGCGCTGGAGCGCCTGGGAGCCAAGCGCGCCGCGCTGGCGCGGGAGTCGCTCGGAGGGCCCGGCGAGAAGGCGATGGTGGCTCAGCTCCGGCACATGAAGCGCCTGCTGGGTAAGACCGGCTTCGCCTCGCTGGTCTAGCTGCCGAACAGCAGGAAGTTCAATAGCAGCAGCGTGCCGTTGTGGACGGCGTGCATCACGATCGACGGCACCAGGCTGCGGGTCTGGAACGTCAGCAAGGAGGCCATGGCGCCGATCGCGGCCAGCGCGGGCCAAGCGGGCACCCCCGTCGGGTGCACCATCGCGAAAAGAAGGCTGGAGAAGAACACGCCGCCGAACACACCCCCCATCGAACGGACCATCGCCGGGAGCAGCAGTCCCCGGAACCAGATCTCCTCGACGATCGGCGCCACCACGGCGCCAAGGAACAGCACCGCGCCGGCGACCGCCCACCCGCCCTTGGCGATCTCGTCGGTGATGGGGTGTTCCGGGGTCGGGAGGTTCGGGAACAGGGCCAGACCGAGGATCATCGCGGCGATGAGGACCGGGACGTTGGCCACGGCGGCCGCGAGGCCCCAGAGGATGTGGCGGCCCAGGCGCCGCCAGCCCACGCCGATGGCTCCCAGCCCGAGCCGGCGTCCCTGGATCGGCACCGAGGCCGCTGCCACCGCCGCCCCGATGAGGAGGAGCCCGCGCAGGTACGCCTCGAGCCCCATCCCGTCGCCCTTGGAGAGGGAGAAGAGCGCGTCGAGGACGAGGAACGCCACGAACATCAGGCCCGCGCGCAGCGCGAGGTGGTCGGACAGCGCGGCGTTCTCGGCCCGGAGAGGCGGGCCCAGCGGCCGGAGCGCGCCGCGGGAGCGGGCCACCAGGTAGGCGACCCAGAGCAGGACGCTGAGCAGGAGGACGCCGACCGCCCCCAGTGCGATGGCGATCCACGCGGCGAGCTGCGAGGGAGGCAACAGGCCGCGGTCGGGTCCGGTCGCCTTGCCTGCGCTCTCCCGCACCTGCGTCGCGGCGTAGCGACCGAGGATGGTGCCGTCGTCGACTCTGCGGGCGAGCTCCGAGGGCTCCATGCTAGCCGTGCCAGCGTAGAACGCGGCGAGGAGGCGCATCCGCTCGTCCTTCGACTCGGCCAACGGGCGGAGCAGCTTGGGGGCGATGGGCTGTCCCAGCTCGCGACTCACGATGGCGTACACGCGGGAGGCCTCCGGGTCCTTCTCGGCGAACCGGAGCGCCCGGTCGCGGAGCGTCTCCAGCTCCGGTCGGAGCGTGGGCGGCAGGGGAGCGGACGCGGTCTTGCCCTGTGGCCCCGCGGAGGCCAGGAGCGCCTGCTGGACTGCCACCATGCGGAGCACCATCTCGGCCTCGGCTCTGCGGAACCTCTCCTTGGTCGGCCTCTGGAGGTAGGTGGCGAGCTGCACGGCCACCATGAACGCGGAGATCGCGATCACCAGGTACCAGCCCACTCGGTTTCGTGGCTGGATGGGGTCGAGCGAGAGATCGAACCGCGGCTCGTCCGGGGGGGTCGGTCCGGGCATCACGCTGTGCAAGGTACCCGACTCGCCGGAACGGAGGGCGGGAGCGCAGCCGGGCGGTTGGACCCAGCAAAATTGCCAGTTCGCCGGGCTTTCGGGAACATTGGCACGCCGGGTTTCGCGGAAGACGTGTTACACTGAGAGTGTCAGTCGGAGCGTGGCGGCGAGGCCTTGCTCCGTGGGGATGGCATCATGCGAAAGGCTTTGGGCGTGCTGGTTGGGTTGGGGGCTTTGGCCACCGGTGCCCATGCGATCGGGTTTCTGCAGCTCCCCGGCGAAGGCAACACAGGCATCTCCGGCGGCGCTTGGATTCCGGGCGGCTCGTTCGATCCGGACTGGATCACCGTGAGCCAGCCGTCGTCGGAGCCGAACCTGCCGCGCGTGGTCGGGGCGGTCGCCGGCTGGCTGCCGACCTCGGCGACGTCGCGCTGGATCGGGCCGGGACGCTCGAACGGAGTGGCCGTGTCGGCCGCCGCGGGCACCTACGTGTACAAGATCGAGATCGACATGACCGGGATGTCGACGGTGGGCTACCTGGAGGGCCGGATTCTGGCGGACGACGTTGCGGACGTCTACCTGAACGGGGATCGCACGACCTCTTGGGCGCACTCCACCTCGGCGCAGGATTGGACCGAGTTTAAGATCGACAAGGGCTGGGTCTTGGGCCAGATGAACTTCCTCGAGGTGGTGGTGCAGAACTCCACGCCGTCCACCACCGCTTTCCGCGTCGAGTTCACCGAGGCGGAGCCGGTTCCGGAGCCCGCGACGATCGCCGGCTTGGCAGCCGGTCTCGCTCTGCTCGCACGGCGCCGCCGACGAGCATGAGGTTTGCGACCTGGGCCTGAGGGGCCCTGCTTGGGAGGCCCGCCCGTTCGGGGCGGGCCTTCGGCTTGGTGGCGTCCGGCCGATGGTAACCTGAGGCCATGACGCTGGGGTTCGACAGTTCGGACGCCGTTCTTCGGGAGGGCGCCCGGTGGGCGGTGGCCAAGGCGCTGTCGTACGCGCACGACGAGGGCGACCCCGTCGGTCCGTGGTTCGAGGCCGCGCTTCCGGGTCGCGAGGCGTTCTGCATGCGGGACGCCGCGCACATGACGACCGGGGCGGAGGCGCTGGGTCTGCACCGGCACCTGCACAACATGTTCGGGAAGTTCGCGGCGTCCGTGGCGCCGGAGAGGGACTGGTGCCCCTACTGGGAGATCGACCGACTGGATCGCCCGGCGCCCGTCGATTACCGCGACGACGGCGACTTTTGGTACAACCTTCCCGCCGCGTACGACGTGATCGACGCCTGCTGGCGCGCCTACCGCTGGTCGGGCGCCGCGGCGATCCTGCGCGATCCGACGCTGGCCCAGTTCTTCGACGTCTGCTTCGGCGAGTTCCTGGAGGTGTGGGACCAGAACGGGGACGGCCTGCCGGAGGGCCCGCGGGGTCCGCACTACCGCGGGATCCCCAGCTACACCGAGCACGCCCAGGGGTTCGAGGGAACGGGGTTCGACGTCCTGACGGAGATGCACGCGGCCTGCCTCGCCCTGGCGGCCCTGCACCGGGCCAAGGGCCAGGCGGCGGTCGCGTCGGGGTGGGAGACGAGGGCCGCAGCCCTTCGCGCGGACTACGAGCACCGATGGTGGATGCCGGAGGAAGGGTGGTTCCACACGGCCGTGGACCGCGACGGCCGCCCGATCGACCCCGAGGTGTTCTGGTACGAGAGGTTCCCAGAGGGCATGGTGCCGACCGGGGAGATGATCGACCGCTCGCTTCCGGAGCCGCACAACGTGGAGGCCCGGACCTATCTGCCCGAGATGCTGTATCGGTACGGCCTGGTGGAGCGCGCCTTCGCGGAGCTGCGCGCGCTGGCCGACCCGAAGCTGGATCGGCGCGACTACCCGGAGGTTCCGTTCTGCCTGGTGGGGACGCTGGCGGAGGGCGCCCTGGGGGTGCGGCCGACGGCCCCTCTGCACGGGTGCGAGACGCTCAGCGGCCTGCCGGACGAGGAGAGCTGGCTGTCCTGCGAGGGCTTGGCGGCTCTGGGAGGCTGGCTGGACGTGCGCCAGGAGGGTCGGCGCCGGACGGTGCTCACCAACCGCACGGGACGGCCGCTGCTGTGGAGGGCCGGGTTCCGCGGGCTCCACGCCAGGTGCCTGGTGGCGGGCAGGCCGACGCCGGCGAGTCCGCAACGGGTTTGTGACCGCTACGGATCGCCGGCGACCTATGTGGAGTGCCTGGTCCGCGATGGCGAAACGCTCGACGTGGCCGTCGCCTGAGGCTCTCAGGCGACGGACTGGGCGGCGCGCCGGCGCTCCTGCAGGCTGACGTTGATCTCGAACTCGCCGATGTCGGGAATCTCCAGCGGGATGACGAGCGCGGGGATGTCGAGCGTCGTGATCTTGACGTTGGTGCCTCGGATGATCGTGGGCGGGGTGATGTCGCAGTTGAAGCCCTTGGACGCCAGGAGCGCCAGGCTGTTGCCGCTGATCATGTTGCCCAGCTCCGCGATGGCGCTGGCCGCCAGCCCGTCGAAGGTGACCACCGGGGCGCCGATCATCTTCGAGGCGATGCGGTCGGCCGTCACCATCGACATCCCGTAGATCACGAGCCCCTCGACCATGCCCGTGATGCCGCAGACGATGTTGATCTGTTGCGTGGTGAAGATCTGCGGACGCGCGCTGAGCTGGCCCCTCTCCGGGGTGGTGCCCAGCACCATCTTCATCACGCTGACCGCCGCCTCGGCGAACGGCCCGACGTATTCCACCTTCATGGTTCCTCCGAGCCGCATCAGGCGGCGAGCAGCTTCTGGAGCGCCTCCACGACGCGGTCGGGCTGGAACGGCTTCACGATGAAGTCCTTCGCTCCGGCCTGGATGGCCTCCACGACCATGTTCTTCTGGCCCATCGCGGTGCACATCACCACCTTGGCGTCGGGGTCGAGGGCCCGGATCTCCTTGAGGGCGGCGATGCCGTCCATCTCGGGCATCGTGATGTCCATGGTCACGAGGTCCGGCTTGAGCTGCTTGTAGAGCTCGACGGCCTCGGCTCCGTTGGCGGCCTCCCCCGCGACCTCGTAGCCGTTCTGGGTCAGGATGTTCTTCAGAGTCACGCGCATGAAGAGCGCGTCGTCGGTGATCAGGATGCGTTTCGCCATGCAAGGTCTCCCACAGGTTTGCGATAGAAGAAGGGCATCGTGGATTCGAATCCGATGGTCTGGCTGTTGAAGATGCGCTCGGTGCTGCCCACGAACAGCACTCCGCCGGGCTTGAGCGCCTGGAAGAACTTCCGGTAGAGCTGGTCCTTGGCCTCGTCGTTGAAGTAGATCACGACGTTGCGGCAGAGGATCAGGTCGTAGCCGGAGTCGAACCGGTCCGCCAGCAGGTCTCCGGTTCGGAAGGTCAGGTACCGCCTGAGGCCGGAGTCGGCGACCCATCCCTCGGGGGTCTGCAGGAAGTAGCGCCTGCGGAGGTCGTCCGGCACGCCTCGGATGTCGTTGTCGTTGAAGATCCCCTTGTTGGCCTGGGCCAGGGCGGCCTGGTCGATGTCGGTGCCCAGGATGCGGTGCGAGCCTGGGAACCACCGGTCGAGCGTGATGGCCAGGCTGTAGGCCTCGGCGCCGTAGCTGCAGCCCGCGCTCCAGCACTTCAGGGTGCGCGAACGGGCCAGCAGGTCGGGGAGAACCCGCTCGCGCAGCTCGACCCACTTCTCCGGGTTGCGGAACAGCTCGGAGACGTTGATGGCGAGCTTGTCCTGGAACCAGCGCAGGTCCTTGTCCGACGAGGCGAGCTTGGTCCAGAACTCGTCGAGGGTCTTGGCCCCGCGCGACTCCATCATGCTCAGGATGCGGCGCCGGAGCTGGTCCTGCTTGTAGTAGTTCAGGTCCAGGCCCGTGCGGCGCTTGAAGGCGTTGAAGAACACGAGCCACTGCTCGTTGCTAGGATGCATGCGCGATCCTCCTCTGCAGGTTCGCCACGATCGCCTGGCCCATCTCGTGGATCGGGTACTCGGCGTGCGTGGCACCGATCGCCGTGGCGGCCTTGGGCATGCCGTACACCGTCGCAGTCGACTCGCTCTCGGCCAGCACGGTGCCCCCGGCCTTCCGGATCGCCAGCGCGCCGTCGGCGCCGTCGCGGCCCATGCCGGTGAGCACCACGGCCAAGCACCGGGAACCCAGGAGCTTCGCGGCGGAAAGGAACAACGGATCGGCTGCGGGGCGCACTCCGTGCACGGGCGGGTCGTCGGTCAGCCGGATGCGGCCGTCGGGCCCGAGGACCATGTGCCGGCCTCCGGGGGCCAGCCAGGCCACGCCGGGCTCCAGAGGCTTGCCGTCGGCGGCCTCGAAGCAGGGCACGGTCCGCAAGGCGGTGAGCCTCTCGGCCAGGCTCTTGGTGAAGCCGGCCGGCATGTGCTGCACCACCAGCATCGGGGCTCCGAGGTTCTTCGGCAGGGACTCGAACAGCACCGTCAGGGCGCGGGGACCGCCTGTGGAGCTGGCCACCAGCACGACCCGGTCGGTGGCCCGGACCGGCGCCGGGGCGCGGACGACGGCGGTGGGCCTCGGCGCCTGGAGCCTGGAGCCCGCCGCGGCCTTCACCTTGGCGAGCAGCTCCTCGCGGATCGCGTCGAGGCTGAGGATCGTGCCGGACGGCTTGGCGACGAAGTCGAACGCACCCAGCTCGAGGGCCTCGAGGGTGGCCGCCGCGCCCTTGGTGGTGAGCGTGGAGACCATCACCACCTTGGTCGGGAAGCGGCGCATGATCTCTGCCAAGGCCGTCAGACCGCCGCCTCCCGGCATCTGGACGTCCATGGTGACGACGTCCGGCTTGAGGCGTTCGGTCATGGCGACGCCCTGCACGCCGTCCGAGGCGGTGCCGACCACCTCGATGGCGGGGTCGGACCGCAGGATGTCGCCGATCAGCCGGCGCATCAGGGCGGAGTCGTCGACGATGAGAACGCGGATGCTCATGCTGCCTGGTCCAAGTCTTGGAAGAGCTTCTCGTACTCCTCGTAGGAGGCGACGAAGGCGGCGACGAGGCGGTCGGTGGCCTCCGGGTCGATCGCGAGGCGATGGAGGGCCTTGGTGGAAAACTCGTAGCGGAGGCCGTCGCCGCCCAGGCCGAAGCCCATGCTCATCGTGAGGTAGTCGCCGAAGTGCACGCAGTCGACGATCGGCTCGGGCGGGACGCACTCGTCCGGGTGGTGGTGGTAGCGGATGGCGAGCACCAAGGGCTCGGGCAGGTTCCACTCCTCGGCCAGATAGGCCCCGACCTCGGCGTGGTCGAACCCGAGGAGCTTCCGCTCGACCTGGTCGAACGTGAGGTCGTCGCGGACGGCCATGGCCATCATCGCGGGGAGCTTGTTTTCCAGCCAGATGCTCAGAGCGACCTTGCCGATGTTGTGCAGCAGGCCGGCGGTGAAGGCGGCGTCGGGGTCGGCCTTGCCGGTCTCCTTGGCGATCAGCTGCGCTCCGACGGCGGTGCCGAAGGAGTGGGTCCACATCTGCTTCGGGCCGAGGTTGTAGCCCTTGAGCGGTCGGATCATCCACGGGTAGGTGGAGGCGACCATGGCCAGGTTGCGGACGCTGCGCATTCCCAGCACCACGACGGCCTCGCGGTGATCGAGGATCTTGCGGCTCAGGCCGAAGTAGGCGCTGTTGGCCAGGCGCAGCACGCGCGCGGCGAGGGATTGGTCCTGCGCGATGTACTCGGCGACCTTCTGGGCCGAGGCGTCGGGCCGGTCCGCCTCGCGGATCACCGCCAGAGCCGCCGACGGGATCGACGGCAGGTCGGTGGTCTTGCGGACGATGTCTTCCAGAGTGAGGGTTCCAGCCATGGCTTCAGCTTCCCTTCAGGTTGCAGAGGGCTCTCTCCATCGAGGTCACGGTGCGGACCTTGATGAGGCCCGAGCCGGAGTCGAACGTCATCGTTCGGCCTTGGTTGCCTCCGACGTCCTTGCCTAGGCAGCGGAGGCCCAGGGCTTGGACCTGCGCCTCGACGGCGTCGGCGTTGCGCCTTCCGATGTCCAGCTTTCCGGCGCTTCCGGAGCCGAAGTTGAACACCTGGGCGCCCCCGGCCATCGCGACCAGGATGCGGCTGCGGGAGGCTCCCAGGCGAGCCATCTGCTCGAGCAGGTGCGGCACCCCGGTGTCGGCGAACTTGCCGGGCTTGTCCACGGGCTTGTCGGCGAAGGCGGCCGGGAGCATCACGTGCACCATGCCCGCCACTTTGGCGACGGGGTCGTAGGCCGCCAGGCCGATGCAGCTGCCCAGACCCAGGCAGACGAAGAGGGGACCCTCCTTCGCCACTTGGATCTCGGCCATGCCGACGAGCAGCTGGGTGGCGACCATCAAGCGACCTCCGGCAAACCGAGCGACGAGAAAAGGCGCTTCAGGCCGCCCAGGGTCGGGATGAACAGGAAGTAGCCCTCGGCTTGCTCCTCCTCGCAGCTCACCTTGGTCTCGATGGACAGCGCGTGGCTGTCGGTGGTCGTGGCCTCCAGCACGATGGCCTGCAGGATCGCCGCCGCCATCTCGACCGCGAGAAGGGGCGGCGTGGCGTGGATGGGCAGGCCGCACATCTCGCTGATGGCGTTCAGGAAGCTGGAGTTCATGATGTTGCCGACCTCCAGCATCACCGAGGCCTCCAGCTCGCCGATCTGCTCCGGAGAGTCGGGCGCCTGGCCCAGGAGCAGCCGCCAGAAGGCCTGCGCGCTCCTCCACGGGAAGAGGAACGCCATGTGGCCGGGGACGTCGCCGTCCACCGGCATGTAGATCCCGACGGTCAGCTCCTCGACGGCGCCCACCATCAGGGGGATCGCCTCCAGCTCCACCGAGCGCACCGTGGGCACGCTCATCTGGAACGGCTTGTTGGTCATCTGGGCGATCGCCGTGGCCGCGTGGCCGACGCCGATGTTGGCCATCTCGCTCAGGCACGAAATCTGGATCGCGTTGAATTCGGGCGCGTTGCCGTCCATGTCCCCCACTCCGGAGCCTGCTTCTCTTATCGGCAGTTCGGCGCCGGAGCTTCAGCCGAGTCCGGCGCCGCTGTCAGGAAGGACCCCGCGGGAGAGGTTCCATGCTCGCGGGTTCGGGGGTGCCGGTCGGATTGCGGGGTCAGGCTCGGGCGGCGCGCTCGGCCGCCTCCACCGTGTTGGCGAGCAGCGAGGCCACGGTCATCGGTCCCACGCCGCCGGGCACGGGGGTGATCCAGGAGGCGACCTGGGATGCGGACTCGAAGTGCACGTCTCCGACGTCCGTGTCCCGACCCTCGACGCGGTTGTAGCCTGCGTCGACCACCACGGCTCCCGGCTTGATCCAGTCGCCTCGGACCATCTCGGCGCGGCCCACGGCGGCCACCACAACGTCGGCCTGGCGGCACAGGTCCGGCAGGTTCTCCGTCCTGGAGTGCGCGATCGTGACCGTGGCGTGCTTCTGGAGCAGCATCAGGGCCATCGGCTTGCCGAGGATGACGCTGCGACCGATGACCAGCGCCCGCTTGCCCTGAAGGGGCACGCCGTAGTGGTCCAGCAGGGTCATGATGCCCAGCGGAGTGGCGCAACGGAAGCCGGGCAGATCCCCAACCAGTCGCCCGAGCGACTGGGGGGTGATGCCGTCCACGTCCTTCTCGGCGCCAAGGGTGAGCAGGGCCTCCTGTTCGTCGAGG
>DPBN01000159.1 GCA_003516955.1 Armatimonadota bacterium
CGAGTGCAGGCCGTCGGACTGCCGCTCGTAGATGACCGTGACCATCGGGTACGTGCTTCCCGCTTGGTAGCGCGCGGGGTACACAAGAATCCCCTGCAGAGGCACCCCCCAACGGCTCTTGTAGCTCACCAACTGAGCCTTGCCCCATGCGAACCGCTCCTGCTGCGGGTTGGTCTTCAGCACCGGCTTCACGGCCTCGAAGCGGCCGTTGGTCACGTAGAAGCTCGGCGACTCCTGATAGCTCTGGATCGCGAACAGGAACCGGTCGCCGTCCGGAATCCGACGCAGGCCCGACAGCCGCCTGTCCTCGTAAGCCAGAACCGTGAACTCCCCAGACGGCGTGCGAAGCCCGAAGCCCGCGCGTTTCGTCTCGTCGCCCTGCAGCGAGAAGTAGGTCGGCTTGCCCAAGTCGAGAAGCTCGTCGTCCGGGTACACGTTCAGCGGGCGGCACACGATCTTCTCCTCGCGGCCCTTGGTCAGACGCTCGAGCGTGTCGGCGCGGAGATCGTACGCCCAAGTGTCGTAGCGGTCGAAGAACAGAACCCTCCGACCGTCCGCCAGCCAGGCGGGGTTCGACTCGGCTGGCGGTTGGCGCCTCGGACCGTCGTACAGCTCGTCGTCGAAGCGGACTCCCGCGCGCTTCGTGACCTCGCGCCGCTGCAGGGTGGCCAGGTCCACCACGGAGTAGTGCCCGTCTTGGTACACCGCCGCCCAAGCACCGTCCGGCGACAGGAACGGATCCCAGGCAGTCTTCTCCAAAAGCTTCTTCTTCGAGCCACTGGAGGGGTCGAGAACCCACCAGTCGCTGAAGGTGAATCCTCCGACGACCTTCGACGTTCGGTACGGGCGCGGATCCTCGATCAGCACCCGGGAGTGGTTCCTGGCGAGGACCGGGCGCAGCAGCAGGTCATCGGTGGCTTGGACGAACTTGTTCGGGCCGATGCGCCACAGGCCGAGGAACGCCCGCCTTCGGAGGAAGGCTTCCTGCCGCTTCTGCAAGGGGATCGGATCCACGTCCTTCCAGTGCCAAACCTCCACGTCGGCTCGGTCCTCGGGCTTGTCCGGCTGCTTCGGCTTGTCTTTCCAAGGGCGGATGCCGAACGCTACGGAATCGCCGGCGGGGTTCAGTTGGATCGGCACGTCCTCGACGATGCGGCAGCCGTCGGGGAAGCCCTCCGTCTTCTCAGGGTCGAGCACCGTCGTGCGGGGCTCGGCGTCGCGGGCGTCCGGAAGGACGTACAGGCGGTTGAAGGCGCCTTCCTTCCCCTCGCGGTCCTCGCTCCACAGGAACGCCGCCGTGTCGCGGTCCTTGGCCCACACCACGGGAGACGGACGCCCCTTGCCCCAATGCACCGTGCGAATGGTCCTTCGGGTGGGATCGAGGATCACGACGGACTGCGTGGGACCGCCGGGCGCGAGCGCCGCCGCGAGGAGCGTCTGGCTCTCGTTCGCCGAGTAGCCGGAAACCCCCGCGACGGACCAAACCTGCCCGCCGCTCAACGGCTTCACCAGAAGCTCGCGGGTCGCAGGAACCGAAACCACCAGGAAGCCGGACTTCAGGAACTGGAAGGAGCGGCCTTCCTCGAAGGTCTCCTCCGCGCCGTCCTCCAGGCGCCGGAGCACCACCTTGCTGGGCACCGGCTTGTTGGCTCTCTCGAGCTGCTCGCGCTCTTTCTGGCTGGGACCCTGCTGGTAGGCGATCCATCGGGAGTCGTCCGAGAACGACCAGACGGGAGCGTTGGGCACGCTTTGCGTTTCTGGGCCGTCGGTCTTTCGGAGGACCAAGCGGAACTCCCCGTCGGTGGTTCTCAGCGTGCAGGCGAACCACAGCCCGTCCCGGCTCAAAGACGCCTGCAGGGGCACTTCCCACTGGCGGGCGTCCTCGAGGGTCAGCGTGGGCGGCGCCGGGACCTGGGCGGAGGCGACGGCCGAGAACAGTGCGGCGGCGAGCAGTGCGGTGCGCATGGCGGTACCCGCTTACATTACCGGGTCCGAGCGGTCCCAACTGGAGGCTCGCGCGGATTGGGCCTCGCTGAGACGGAAGGTTGGCCTATAATAGTAGACAAAGATTGCCATGTTTGTCTACCTGTGCGTCTCGCGCTTCTACGTGCGGAACCTGGGGAGGGATCGGGACCCCAGCCCGGTGGTGGTGCTGGCGGGGGATCGCGTGCTTGACGCCAACGAGGCGGCGGCGCGGCGCGGCGTCGAGCCGGGCATGGGTCGCGCGATCTGCAAGACCCTCGTGCCCGAAGCCGAGCTGCTGGCTTGGCGCGCGGACGACCATCGGGACAGTCAGCGCGCTTGGCTGGAGGTTTGTTGCAGGCACTCCGGCGCCGTGGAGCCTCAAGAGCAGCATGAGGCCTTTGTCGACCTTTCCGCGCACCCGTGTCCGGAGGACGTTCTCGGGCGGCTCGCGGGAGACTTGAGGGATGCCGGCTATCCCGTTCGCTGGGGAGCCTCCGTGAGCAAGTGGGTCGCGCGGCTCGCCATGGAGGAGGGCGCCGGCGGTTCGGTGTGGCGCGATCCCGCGGGTTTTCTCGCCCCCTTGCCGGTGGCTCGTCTGACACCCGTCCCGCCGGAGCATCGGGAGCGTCTGGAGCTTCTCGGATACCGGCGCATCGGCCAGGTGGCGGCGATCCCGCTCGAGCGTCTGCGCGCGGCGTTCGGGGCGGACGCGCTGCGGATCCATCGCGCCGCGCGGGGAGGGCTTTCGGATCCCGTCCGGCCGATCTATCCGCCCCTCAGGGCCTTGGGCCGATTCCGCTTCCACTCGCCGGTGGAGCAGGCCGAGGCCGTCGAGGCCGGGCTGGTCCGGCTGGCGCGGCAGCTCGCCGGACGGATGCGGGCCGGCGACCTCCAGGGAACGCGCCTGTCGCTCACTCTGGAAACCGAATCCGGAGCGCAGACTCGGCAGCGGGACTTCGCCAAGCCGATGCGGAGCGAGGCCTCGGTGCTGTTCGCCCTGAGGCTCTTGTGGCGTTCGATGGACGTGCGGGAACCGGTGGAGGCTTTGGCCGCGGAGATCCCCGAACTCAAGCCCTCGGATCGCCGCCAGGCCAGCCTGTATCGGGTTGGTGCGGCGAACCATGGGGAACAGACCGAGCCGGCTCTGGCGCCCCTGCTCGCGAAGTTCGGCGAGCACGCCGTGCGGCCGGCCTCGCAGCTGGAGCAGACGCGCTCCAAACGCGTGCTGAGGGCGTGGAAGGACGGGCTCGGATGGATCTGAGCGACCCTCGCCTGTTGGCCCTGTGGCGCGAGACCGGCGAGTGGTGGCGCTTCGAGCCGGTGCGCGAGACCGTGCGGTACCTCGACGACCGGGGTGTGCGGCGCGAGATCGTGCGCGAGCTGCCGCCGGTGGCGGCTTCGTGGAGCCCTGAGCCGGTCGTCGCCGAAGACCCCCGCGAGGACTTTTCCGTTCGAGAGCGGCGGAGGCGGT